>JAJZSZ010000111.1 GCA_021849365.1 Bacteroidota bacterium
TTTTATCGTAGCCATGGGCATGAAATACCTGAATCGTGAATCGAAGTACCGCCAGCCGTTGAACGAGGCTGTTTTGCCATTTTACATTCTGCACCAAACGGTTTTGCTACTCATTGGATACGTGGTAGTGCAGTGGAACTGGGGCAATTGGGGCAAATTCGGATTTATTGCAGCCAGCGCACTATTTACCATTTCAGTAATTTACATGCTTGTTATTAAACCATTTAACTTCTCAAGATTGATTTTCGGAATGAGTAAAAAATAGGTTTTCAGGAAACAAATTGGTTGTTGAAACGAGCTGTATTTGAAGAAAATGCAGCTCGTTTCTTTTCTCTGAGAATATTCTTTAGGTAACGCGCAACCTTTCACCAGTATTCCCTGTCTTATTGGTTATTAAAACAATTAAACATTTTTAGGTCTTATATTCTTTATACTTAAAATTATTGAACCCTGGGCTCCGCACAGAAATTATTGGGCTCCGGGTTCTTCTCTTAAATTGAAAACATGAAACGATTCAGCCTCTGTCAGTTATTCATATTAGCTTGTGCGTTTTCATTGACCATATCAGATCTTCAGGCACAAAAATTCTGGTTAACAACCTACGAGTTTCCCAATGGACCGAAAACAGGCCTCATTCAACCCAGCGACAATAATTTGTTGGCAAGCTACCGATTTGGAATATTGCAAAGCAAGAATGGCGGCAACCATTTTGACGTTGTTCTCCATGCCTCCTCGGTATTCAGCATATTTTCAACAAGTTCAGGAAATATTTACGCCGGTGGTCCCGGAAAAATCTTTCGGTCGTTCAACCAGGGACTCTCATGGGATTCTGTCTCATTAAATTCAAGTTATCCGGTTCTGCAGTTTGCCGAAAATCCTCAAGGACATCTCTTTGCCATTACCGACGCTCTGGACACAGAAAAAGGGTATGTGGGCGATGGTGTATTTTTCTCGAACGACCAGGGAAAAACATGGACACAACGGAATTCGGGACTGGGAAATTACAAATCCGGAGAGCGAATTGCCTGTGATAAAAATGGGAAGATTTATTTAGCAGTCGCTGACGAAAATGTCTCCGGAAATGGTGGTTTGTTTGTTTCCAGCGATAACGGGTTGTCATGGCAACACATAGACATTCAGATCGATGGGAAAAACTCCATTTCCAATCAAATAAAGGTTGCAAACACAACCGGGCTAACCGTTACTCCCGACGATAGTTTAATGGTGAGCCTCTCGGGCATTGCAGTAAATACTTTGGTGCAACTCAACATTAAAAAGAAAATCACTGATGTTAACGATAATTCGTTCTGGAAACCTTTTATCATCTCCAATACCAATAGCTGGTGGTACGACCGGCTCATGGGCAATGTATATTTTGCTAAAAACGGCGACCGGTACAGTTCTGTTGCTGGATCGGTAAATCAGGGAGGAACCTATTTTCAGAAAAAAGGGAAAAACACCTGGCAGAGATATGATTATGGATTGGGGCTCGACATGAACGGAACAAGGAATTTTCAACATTTCGCCGAAAATTCATCCGGGAAAGTGTTTATGGTTCAGATGCTTGACGAACGCATATACTGGACAGATGAGAGCCTTTTAACTTCTGCACCAGCACCAATTGAATCGAAAGGATTTTCAATATTCCCCAATCCTGTCAAGAGTGGAGAGATAATTCAAATATTGTCAGACAAGGATTTAAACGAACACCAAATCACCGTATATGATTCAACCGGGAAAGTCGTCCACACAGTCGAAAAAACATTTCAAAACCCAGGAATCGTGGCTCCTTTAACCCCGGGAATTTACTTCGTTGTTGCCCTAAAGCAACAGGAAAGAATCATTTCTAAATTAGTAGTCAGCCCAAATTAACGTTGAATGTTCATCAACCTAAATTTTCAACCAACAATTCTCAAACCTCATAATCAAGAGATTTTGATACTACAATCCGTCCTTCGGTCGGAGTCAATTCAGACCAAAGCCAATTGTGGTGCGCAATGAGTTTTTCAGCCGAAACATGCGGACGATCGGCCGTAGTGTGAGCATCTGCAATAATAGTCAGATTGTAATCGTTTGTTAAGGCTGATTTTACGGTAGCATCAACACAAAAATCGGTGGCACATCCGGTAATGATTAGCTCATTAATCCGGTTCATTTGCAGAAACGAATGCAGTTGTGTCTGGTAAAAAGCGTCGTTGGCTTCCTTCGAAATAACCTGATCGCCAGGCATCCTGATTAGTTCATCCAGAATTTCCCATTCTTTGCTTCCCGGAGTGCAAAAATTTTGCTTGCGCCCGTTGTGCTGAATAAAAATAACCGGGTATCCGTTTGACCTGAAAAGCTCTGATAATGCGTTGATTCGGGCAATGACATTCACAGCATCAAAGCGCGGCGTTTTGGGAGTAAACGATACTTTTTGCATGTCGATAATTAACAGGGCTTTCATGATTCCTGATTTCTGGTTTATCAAATTTAATAAATCTCAGCCGACTAAAAAAAATGAAAATTGAAGTTCATTGTATTAGACATCTGGCGTTTTCCCATCGACAAGTCATCGGCACTAACAAAAACAAGCGATTTCAGATTAAATCGATTCAGAATTACTAAATTGCTTATTATTTATTATCATCCCTAATCTGGCAATGAAAAAGAAGACAAAAGTGAACGAAAAGATTCAGTTGGAGCTAAGAAAATTTGTTGCCCCTGAATACATCTTTGGAATAAATGCCAGGCTGTTAGCCGGAAACTTTTGTCACAATTTGGGAGGGAAAAAAGTACTGATTGTAACCGACTCGGGTATAATAAAAACGACGTGGTTGAACGACGTGGAAAATTCGTTGATTCAATCAGGTATCGGTTATTGTATCTTTTCGTCAGTTTCGCCTAATCCGCGCGATTATGAAGTAATGGAGGGAGTTGAATGCTACCGTAATAACAAGTGCGACATCATTTTGGCCCTCGGCGGAGGAAGCGTACTCGATGCCGCTAAAGGAATCGGTATTGTTTCTACCAATCATTTACCAATTTCGAATTTTGAAGGTGTTGATAAGATCGGACATCCCATGCCCCCGTTAATTTGTATCCCAACCACCGGAGGTACTGCAGCCGATGTTTCGCAGTTTGCAATTATCAACAATTGGGGCGAACGTTACAAAATGGCTATTATCAGCAAATCAGTAGTTCCTGATGTAGCCCTGATTGATCCGGAGACACTTACCAGCATGGATAGTTTTCTGACTGCCTGCACGGGTTTGGACGCTCTATCTCATGCTTTCGAGGCTTATGTTTCAAATGCAAGTTCGGCTGTAACCGACCTGTATGCGATCGAAGCCATTCGACTGATCCATTCTAACCTGTTAGATTCCTGTAATAATCCGGGCGACCTGCAGTTGAGAGGGAAAATTATGCTTTCGAGCCTCTACGCCGGCCTTGCCTTTTCGAATGCCAGTTTGGGCTGCGTTCATTCGCTTGCGCATAGTTTAGGCGGCTACCTCGATTTGCCGCACGGCGAATGTAATGCAATCTTATTACCACATGTAGTTGATTTCAACTTCAACTCTGTCCCCGACCGATACATAACTATTGCCAAAACATTAGGTATCGCGATTTCAGGACTGAATGAAATTCAGGTAAAAAACAGCTTAATTCATTACCTGAAACAATTTAACCAATCACTTGGCATAAATTCGAGCCTTTCCGACAAGAAAGTAACCTCAAGCGATATTCCGGTACTTTCAGAAAAAGCAATTAAAGATCCTTGTAATGCCACGAATCCAAAACCGCCGGTAAAAAGAGACCTGGAAGTAATTTACAGCGAAGCCATGTGACGATGAGTGAAGACTGGAAGAAATACAGAGATAAAATTATTGGCCTTGGTGAAAACTCTTCAAGGAAAAGCTACTATCCCGAACTTCAGGATAAGATAAGCGAGCTCGAAACTTCGAAAGAAAATCTATTGACCATTATCAATAGCATGAGCGATGCTTTATTTATACATGACACTGCTGGTAAAATACTTTTAATGAACAACAAGGCACGACATCTATATCAAATTGAGGAAGATGAAATCGACCAGGTTAATGTTAGTAATTTAATATGCGATCAGGACAACTACAATCGAATACACCTCATTTGGGAAAATGCAATTCAAGGGGAAAGTGACATTTTTGAATTGATATCGGTAAGTGCAAAAGACATGGAAGAAATCCCGGTGCAGGTTTCGATTAACAGCACCACCTGGAATGGAGAAAAAGTGTTAGTAGCCGTTGTTCGCGATTTTAGAGAAAGAAAAAAATACGAAGAGGAACTGATTGCAGCCAAAAAGAAAGCAGAAGAGAATGACCGGCTCAAATCGGCTTTTTTGGCCAACATCAGTCATGAAATCCGCACACCTATGAATGGGATTCTTGGTTTCGCCGAATTGCTTAAACAATCTGACCTGACTGGCGAACAAATGGAAAATTACATCCAAATTATTGAAACGTGTGGGTTTCGTATGCTGAACATTATAAACGACCTTATGGACATATCAAAAATTGAGTCGGGAATAATGACCGTAACGCTGAATGATTTGAAAATTAATGAGGTATTCGATTACATCTACGATTTATTTAAACCTGAAGCCGACAAAAAAGGTATTCGACTAATCAAGAATACTGATATACCAATTGTTATATGTACCGACAAAGAGAAATTAATCGCTGTTTTAACTAACCTGCTAAAAAATGCAATTAAATTTTGTCATGCAGGATCTATCGAATTTGGTTATACCACACAGGAACAATCAATTCTGTTTTTTGTAAAAGATACAGGAATCGGGATCTCGAAAGAGAAAATCGAACACGTTTTTGAACGATTTATTCGGGGAGATCACGAAATGTCGCCCAAATATGAAGGTACAGGATTAGGTTTATCAATTGCTAAAGGTTACGTCGATATGCTGGGCGGAGAAATTTGGGTCGATTCCGAATTAGGGCGTGGATCGCAGTTCTATTTTACATTGCCTCTGAGGCGAAAATAAAAATCCATCTGCCAGTTTTTTAAAAACCAACAAGAAAGTGCTTTTTTGACTTTTAAATAGACAAATTTAAATACCATGACACCTTCTGAGATAGCAAAAACCCTGATTGAAAACCTGAAACTCGAAAAATACAAACCCTGCGGAGTTCATTTCAGCGATGTAAAGCCTGAAAATGCGCTTGAAATTAAGAAAAAGGGGAATGGATGTGTTGTACCTCTTATCCTGAAAGCCTCATCAGGTGTGGCTTTCGTGGTTTCAGAAGATTCAACTGGCTGGCCTTGTTCTGCTTTCTATCTCGGTTTTCAGGATACTATCTTTGAGGGAATCGAATATTTTCTGTCGAATAAAGATGATTTTTGGCGCCCATGCGAGAAATTTATTCAAAGTCCGGCGCTTGCCAAATCGTTTGTAAACAATGTAAATCCGGTAATACCCGATAAAAAATATGTCGTAATTAAACCGCTGGAAGATTTTTCAGGAGAAGAAAAACCGGAATCTGTTCTATTTTTTGTAAATGCCGACCAGTTGAGTGCCCTTAGTTTCCTGATGCACTACGATGCGCCTGAGCGCTTCGACCGTATTATTGCTCCGTTTGCATCGTCGTGTATGGCAACCATCACTTACCCGCTAAAAATGGCGAGAAATAACGAAGAACAAGCTATTATCGGCAACTTCGATATTGCTGCGCGCACCCGAATGCCAGCCGATTTGCTGTCGTTTGCCTTACCATACAGGTTTCTGGAAAGAATGGCAGCATTTATTCCTGAAAGCTTTTTTACAACGCACAATTGGGCAACAATCAAGGAACGGATATAAATGAAATCAGGGCCTCATTTTGAAATTAAGCCCTGATCTTAGTTGCTATTTAGTTCGATTTCTTTACAAATTTGGTCAGGAGCACCAGTTGCTGGCCATTCACACGGCCTTCAATTTGTTCCGGATTATCGGCAACCAGAGAAATACCGCGAACTGCCGTTCCGCGTTTAGCCGTAAATCCCGCGCCCTTTACATCTAAATCCTTAATAAGAACTACGGTATCGCCCGCCTGAAGCACAACGCCATTGCTATCGATGTGTTTTACCACGTCGTCAGCCGCAGCACCTTCGCCTGTAGCTTTTGCCCATGCCATGGTTTCTTCGTCGAGGTAAAGCATATCCAACAAATCGTGCGACCAATCGGCCTGATTCAACCGATGCAACAACCGCCACGCCATTACCTGAACGGCTGGAACCTGGCTCCACATGCTGTCGTTTAAACAACGCCAATGGTTGGTATCCATTTTATCCTGATTTTCGATTTGTTCCAGGCAAGTTGCACAAACCAAAACACAATTGTCGGCTTTTCCGTTCGAAGTTGGCGGCACTTCATATACTTTCAAGTCATCGGTTGCTCCGCAAAATTCGCATTTCGAGCCGCTCCGCGCCTGAATATCCTTTTCTACACTCATTTTTGGTATTTAAAAATTAGGCCGCAAAGCTAATGGATTAAATGGAATCAGCATTAAAAAGAAAAACAGGATGAATTTCAAATTTCGAAACCGTAATCACGCTCCACTTTGGCAATGCGGGTTTTGAAGCTTTTATACCATTCTAACCGCCCTTTTTCTCTGGCAAAAGAATGCTCAGCATGCTCTTTCCATCTTTTTATCGACTCCAGATCGCGCCAATACGAAACAGTGATTCCAATCTCATTGCGGGCCGATTCCACACCCAGAAAACCATCCTGCTGCTGAGCCAATTCAACCATACGGTCAGCCATTTCAGCATAACCTTTGTCGCCTTCGGTGCGCACCGAAGTGAAAATTACGGCATAATAAGGTGCTTCAGGAGTATGTGCAATCATAGATTAGTTCAGAATTAAAACTTCAGGCTTAAGCCCGCGCCAAACAATTGCTTTAACTGGATCCGACGGCCTTTGCCATCAATGATTCCATCGTCGTTACTGTCGATCGGGACTTGAATATCGTCGTCATATATCATATTGGTAAGAAGGTTGGCCGAAAGATATTCATTGATCTTCATATTCAACCTGAAGTCCCAGTTAACATCTATATTTTGTGGATTCTTTAAATAATTGGAAAACAGCGTAAGATTTGTAACTGCATCAACATTTTTCACAACCTTGAACTTAAGTTCCGACTTTAAAGTTCCACCCATTTCAGCTCTTGATTTCTTTCCTGGATCGACACCAAAAGCACCGGCATCAGCAAGTTCCTTGTCGGCAACAAAAGTAAACTTGCCGCTCAAAGGCGACATGAAAAGAGTGAATTTATCGGTGGGTTTATAATCGAACCCCACAGCAAGAGTAAGGTAAGCTGGAGCAAAAAACGTTGATATCCGCTCAGGATTATCTTTATTGGTGTAATTAAAACCGTCAGCAAACTGTGTCCGGAAGTTGGTTAATCCCGAAAAGAACCATTTCCCTGCTTCGGTCATTTTATAGCCAACTTTCGAACTGATTTCCATCTTGTCTTCCGATTTCACCACCGACCGGTTTTGTTCTTTTAGCAAGCCATAACCCATATTCAGCGAGTTATCCCAGCTCATTCGGTCTTTTGCATAGTTGGCCGAATAATTAAATAAGGCAACTCCCGAAACAGAGTTTTTGCCCCCGGCAGCCCAGTTCGAGAACGACACCTGACTGAAATTGATGGAGAAATCACCGGCTTTTTTCCAGAGTTTTGGCGCTTCAGTCTTTTCCTGTCCAATGAGCGCGGTGCTAATAAACAGGCACATAACGATTATCGAAAAATGTTTCATAGCGTAAATTTTTATTGTTCTTAATTTTTCGCTTCGCAGATTTCGTAAGCACAATTCATACGTGTTTGGGCTTAGCGAACATGCTCGTTTCAGTACAATAAGATAACACATTTTTCTGACAATCAGGCAAAATTAGCCCACAAGCTGAAAATGCACTTAAATCCTGCTTTCAACCATCGAAAGGATTTCAGTCTCTTTTGCTTTTACTTTTTCCAGAATTTCGGCGGCTTCAGCCAGTATTTTTCCTGAAAACTCTTTATCGCTCAATCCACCGGCATTGATGCGAACATTCAGGTAAGCGCCATAAACAGCCGTACGCACACACAAGGCTCCAACTCCTGCGTCAGACAGCGAATTTGGATTGCCAATCGAGGCCATCGCCTGAATCACTTCCATGGCCTGGTATGCTGTTTTCATTACCTCGAAAGGCACTTCAATAGCGTGTTTGGTTGCCGCCTGAATTGCCGCCGAGCGCAGTTTCTTTTCCTGATCATTATTTTTAGGTAGGCCAAATGCATCCATGATGGCGTTGAAAGCAGCCGTGTCGTCGTCAACCAGTTTCAGCAATTTATCGTGAATGGCCTTGCCTTTTTCTGCCCAGTCCGAAAACTCGTCCCAACGCTCGTCCCAGCCGCGTTTGTGCGCCGACAAATTGGCCACCATGGCACCCAATGCGGCACCCAACGCGCCCACATAGGCCGAAACCGAACCACCGCCAGGGGCAGCCGATTCAGAAAGTGTTTCGTTCGAGAAACCGGAGACAGTTAAGTCAACCAGCTTATCGTTCCGGTCGTCGATTAAATACTCGATGATGCGCTTTTTCGGATCAAACGGCGCCAGTTCGTCCAACCCCAGCGATTTAATGGCAATTTTGATGATTTCCTCATCGGGAATACCTACCGAACGCTGCTGCTTCCGGAGAAAATATTTACCGGCATCGAGCATGGCCTGCAACGGAACCAAACCAATCAGTTCGGAGCCGGTCACACGCATTCCGCGCTCACGGGCACGTTCCGAAACCTCGTCGAAAGCCTGGTGCATCGAAGTCACCGTGATGTCGGTGAGGTTCATCGAAATTTGGGCAATGCCATATTCCTTGATAAACCAGCCAATGGCGCGCACTTTTTTCAATGTCCCCGGAATACGCACCGGTTCGCCGTTTTCGTCGGTCACAATCTTTCCAGTCAGCGGATCGCCTTCGCGAACCACCCGACCAGCCTCACGCACATCAAATGCAATGGCATTGGCGCGCCGCACCGAGGTTGAATTCAAATTCACATTGTAGGCAATAAGGAAATTCCGAGCACCAACAGCAGTTGCTCCTGCTCGTTCATTCAGTGTATCGGGGCCAAAATCGGGCTTCCATTCGGGTTGCTGTAATTTTTCTTTCAGTCCTTCGTATTCGCCGGCTCGGCAATTGGCCAGACTGCGGCGTTCCTCGGTCGATGCAGCAAATTCGTAACAATACACTGAAATGCCCAGCTCCTCTCCCATTCGTTTGGCCAACCGACGGGCATAAACCACTGTCTCATCCATCGAAATATTGGCAATGGGAACCAACGGACAAACATCGGTAGCGCCAAAACGCGGATGTTCGCCTTTGTGTTTGCTCATGTCGATCAACTGGGCAGCCATTTTCGCGCCCTGAAAAGCGGCTTCAATCACCTGTTCGGGCTCACCCACAAAAGTCACCACTGTGCGGTTGGTCGCCTTTCCCGGATCGACATTCAGCAATTTAATACCATCCACACTTTCGATGGCATCAGTTATCTGTTTGATTATTTTTTCATCTCTTCCCTCCGAAAAGTTCGGAACGCATTCGATTAGTTGTTTCATATTTGTTTTAGACGTTAGATGTCAGACATTAGATAAAAGACACAAGTATCAAGATTCATGTATCAGGAAAAATGTAACTCGCAACATTTATTGTACTTCTCCATTCAAAATTACCGTTTCAATCAGGTTGGAGCCGAACGAATACGGAATGACGGCATACGACGAAATCTCTTTGGTGATAAACAAATTGGCCACCTTCCCCTTGGCAATGCTGCCGTAATTTTTGCTGATTCCCATGGCGTAAGCCGAATTGATTGTAGTGGCGTGAATGGTTTCTTCAGGTGTCATGCCGTACTTCAGGCAGCCCAGCGACTGCACAAAATTCATGTTTCCTGATGGCGACGAACCCGGATTAAAATCGGAAGCCATTGCCACTGGCAGTCCTGCTTCAATCATTTTACGCACAGGTGCCAACTGCATATTCAGGAAAAAAGCAGCACCAGGCAATACGGTTGGCATGGTTTCGCTGCCCATCAAAGCCGCAATTTCCTCATCGCCCAAAAACTCCAAATGGTCAGCCGACAGCGCGTTGTACTTTACTCCAACCTGAACACCACCGGAATTAGCCAATTCGTTGGCATGAACTTTTCCAGGCATTCCATATTCCAGGCCAGTTTCCAGTATTCGTGCAGTTTCTTCCATCGTAAAAAAGCCACGATCGCAAAAAACATCCACAAAATCAGCTAGCTCTTCCGACGCTATTTGAGGAATCATTTCGTTCACCAGTAAATTCATGTATTCTTTTCGCCTCAACTTGAAATCCAGCGGGAAAGCGTGAGCCAGAAAAGTAGATTTGATCATCAAGGGCGAATTTTGTTTCAGGCGTCGGATTACCCGTAGCATTTTCAACTCCGATTCGGTCGTCAACCCGTAACCACTTTTAATTTCCACTGCGCCGGTTCCAAGTGCCGAAATTTCTTCGAGCCGCAGCATGGCCTGTTCGTACAAATCATCTTCAGGCATTTCCTGCAGGCGTTTGGCCGAATTCAGGATTCCTCCGCCACGTTCGGCAATTTCTTCGTAAGTCAGTCCTTTGATACGATCGACAAACTCGCCCTCACGGGTAGCTGCAAAAACAAGATGGGTGTGCGAATCGCAGTAACTGGGGAAAACCATTTTGCCCGAGCAGTCGATTTCCATCACCAAATCATCGGTCTCAAAATCCGAATCCGGAAGGTTTTCCATAGGGCCAAAATCTTCAATCAACTCATCCTGAACAATCAGGTAAGCATTTTTAATCGTTTGGACTTCAGCCATCGATTTTCCGGCCACCCACAACCGCTGCATGGGATCGACCTGAACCAGCTCTTTGATATTTTCGAGAATGAGTTTCATAGTATATTACTATTGGATTGAAGGACTGAATTACTGATCCAAAATAGGCAAAGTGAATTCAGGATTTCTATGCTAACAGTCATATTTAATCCCAAAACCGGAAGTTTCATGCTTAATTTTTATCCAAATTACACAGAAAGCTGCACAAAACCGAGAAATCCATACAGTTTTAAAACAAAATTGCCCGAAAGAATGATTTCATTCCTCCGGGCAATTTCGATATACTAAAGTCAAAAATCTATTTTTTCTGCCACATGAGCTCAATTTCTTCGAGCGATTTTCCGGTGGTTTCAGGCAAAAGCTTCCAGACGATCAGCATATAAGGAACACACATCACTGCAAACAGCCAGAACGTCCCGGCCGGAGTGAGGTTGGTAAGCATCCACGGTGTAAGCTGACCAATGAGGTATGTGCCGATCCACAACGAAAGGCCGGAAATTGACATAGCAGCGCCACGCACTTTTACCGGATACATTTCGGAAAGTAGCACGAAAATGACCGCACAAATGGAAATGGCGCAACAGAAAATATACAACAGGAAGAAAACCAGCAGGTAAACCGACGACAATCCCCAGGCTGCCCCAAAAGTGAAATATACTCCAATCAGAATCAAAGTAACAATCATTCCTGAAACACCCCAATATACCAGTTGTTTCCGGCCCACTCTGTCAATAATAATCAAGGCAATTACCGTGGTAAGCATATTGACCAAACCAACCATCACCTGGTAAAACAGCGAGTCGCCGCTCGAAAGACCGCTTTCCTTAAAAATGGTTGGGCCATAATAAAGCACCGCGTTTACCCCCATAAACTGCCCCAGAATGGCCAGCGCAACACCTATAAAAAGTGCCAGACGAAATCCGGGCTGAAATAACAAACGCCAGTCGGATTTTACTTCTCCTGAAATCAGGTCTTTTATATTCTTTATTTGCGCCGGAACTTCAGAAGCTCCGTAAATGCGGTTCATAATGCCGGTGGCCCGGTCTTCTTTTCCTGAAACGATCAGCCAGCGCGGACTTTCAGGAATTAAAAACAAAACGGCCAGAAACAAAAAGGCAGGAACAGCTTCCATGCCCAGCATTCCACGCCAGGCTTCAGTAGCAAAAATTTTGTTGTATAAACCTTGCGTTGCTCCGGCCTGAACCAGTGATTCAGAATAATTCTGCAGTCCAAAATTGGCCAGGTAAGCGCCCAGAAATCCAATGGTAATGGCCAACTGGTAAAGCGAAACCAACTGTCCGCGATACTTCGGCACCGAAATTTCGGCAATGTACAAAGGCGAAATGACTGATGCCACCCCAATGCCCACACCGCCGACAATCCGTGAAATGACGAGCATTGTTTGATCTGAAGCAACCATGCAACCCACGCCTGAAGCAGAGAAAAGGATGGCCGAGAGCAAAAGCACAATTTTGCGCCCGTATTTATCGCTTAGCGGACCGGCAATTACCACACCGCCGATTGAGCC
>JAJZSZ010000112.1 GCA_021849365.1 Bacteroidota bacterium
ATCGGATTCAAATATTTAAATAATATGGATTTCAAGAAAACAAAAGCAGAATCTACAACAATTTCAAGAGATTTAAGAGAATTGGAAAAACGCACAGGTAACGTTTACGAAACTGTGATGATCTTGGCAAAACGCTCAAACCAAATTGCTTCTGAAATGAAGGAAGAATTGAGCCAGAAGCTTCAGGAATTTGCATCATATACTGATAATTTAGAGGAAGTATTTGAAAACCGTGAGCAAATCGAAATTTCGAAATACTACGAAAGACTTCCAAAGCCAACTCTGATCGCTTACGAAGAATTTGTAAACAATCAGATTTATCATCGCAATCCTGCTAAGGAAAATCGCAATAAAGAATTGTAATATAGGCCTTTATGAGGCTTAAAGGAAAACATATCGTTTTAGGGATAACCGGAAGTATAGCTGCCTATAAGGCAGCTTATCTTTTAAGGGGCCTTGTGAAAGAAGGTGCCGAGGTGCAGGTAGTAATGACTCCTGCAGCTAAAGAATTTATTACTCCGGTAACTATGTCAGCCCTTTCGGGAAAACCCGTGGCTTCCGAATTCTTTTCGGCAAACGATGGTACCTGGCATTCGCACGTCGATATGGGTTTGTGGGCCGATTTAATGGTAATTGCTCCTGCAACCACTGCCACAATTGGAAAAATGGCTCGCGGAATAGCTGACAATTTATTAATTACTACTTATTTATCGGCTAAATGTCCGGTTATGGTTGCTCCGGCCATGGACCTTGACATGTTTCAGCATCCCGCAAATCTGGCCAATCTGGAGATTATACGTTCATACGGAAACCTGATTATTGAACCAGGTGAAGGTGCGCTTGCCAGTGGCTTGCACGGTAAAGGCCGTATGGAAGAACCCGAAAATATTGTAGAAGAAATAGTCCGGTTCTTTTCTCAAAAAAAAAAACTTCTGAATAGGCATTTCCTGGTTACAGCCGGCCCGACCTACGAAAAAATCGACCCTGTTCGTTTTATTGGGAATTATTCTACTGGCAAAATGGGATATGCCATTGCCAATGAACTTGCTGCCTACGGAGCCAAAGTAACTTTGATTTCGGGTCCGGTTAATATCAAAAATGTAAATCCTGAAATAAATGTGATTCCTGGCGAATCGGCTCAGCTTATGCATTCGCTGTGTATGGATATATTTCCATTGGTTGATGGTGCTGTAATGTGTGCCGCCGTAGCTGATTTTACTCCTGAAAGTTATTCGGAAAGTAAGGTAAAGCGAGGTAAAGATGACCTAATCATTCGGATGAAGCCAACAAAAGATATTGCGGGCGATTTAGGTAAAATAAAAACCGATAAACAAATTCTGGTTGGATTTGCACTCGAAACCAATGACGAGTTGAATAATGCCTACTCGAAGCTTCAACGCAAGAATCTGGATTTCATTGTTTTAAATTCGATGAACGATGCCGGTGCCGGTTTTGGTTTCGATACCAATAAAATAACTATGATTGGGAAGGACAATAAACCAGCTTTTTTTGAGTTAAAATCCAAGACTGAAGTTGCTCATGACATTGTTGCAAAAATTATTTCAGAAATGGAATCTAATAATTTGCTTCAGGAGTAAACAATGAAACATTACTAATTTGCTTAATTGGCTGATATGAGAAGAATCTATTTGGTTTTTATACTTTTTCTTGTTGCAACTGGCAACTTGTTTGCCCAGGAGTTACGTTGCAACATCAGTATATCAGCGCAAAAAATTCAGGGTGCAAATCGTACAGTATTCGAGACCATGCAGTCAGACCTGTATGAGTTTATGAATAATCGTAAGTGGACAGATGAGAAATACACGATGGATGAGCGTATCGAGTGTAGTTTTTTTATTAATCTGGATGAGCAAATTTCGTCTGACGAATTTAAAGGAAGTATTCAGGTTCAGGCCCGGCGTCCGGTGTTTAATTCGTCGTATGAAACTATATTGCTGAATATCAAGGATAACGACTTCGATGCAAAATATATAGAATATCAAACTCTTGAGTTTAACGAGACCTCGAACAAAGATAATCTGACCAATATCCTGGCCTATTATGCTTATATAATTTTAGGTATGGATCATGATTCGTTCTCGCCCGAAGGTGGAACCGAGTTTTTCCAGAAGGCGCAAACCATTGTAAACAATTCACAGAATGCCCGTGAAAAAGGCTGGAAATCATACGAAAGCGAACGAAACCGTTATTGGCTGGTTGAGAATATTTTGAATAAGTCATATTCTGGATTCAGGAGTTGTACTTATCAGTATCATCGCCAGGGACTCGATATAATGTCGGATAAAGCTCCTGATGGGCGCGCTGCCATTGCCGAATCGCTGAAATCCATTCAAAAAGTATTTCGTTCAAGGCCGTCGTTATATATTCTCCAGGTCTTTTTTGACGCAAAGTCTGATGAGTTAGTTAATATTTTTACCAAATCCTTTCCCGACGAAAGAAATCGTGTTTCGGTAATTTTAAATGAATGCGATCCATCGAATGGCAGTAAATACGAAAAGATTTTAAAATCTACTGATTCCTTTTGATTTTTGAATTTACCGTTATCTTTATGATCGGATAAACGGAGCTATCTGTATTCGATCATTAATTTAATTATCAGGATCTTGTGCTGAAATCACTTACTATAAAGAATTATGCTTTAATCGATTCTCTTTCTATCGATTTCAATAGTGAATTAAATATTTTGACCGGTGAGACCGGGGCCGGAAAATCCATATTGTTAGGTGCAATAGGACTGATTATTGGTCAACGAGCCGATTCTTCGGTGTTGCGCGATAAAACTGAAAAATGTACGGCTGAGGGATTATTCGATATTCGGAATTATAATCTTCAAGGTTTTTTTGAGGAAAATGAACTCGATTTTGACGATGTTGCAATTTTACGTAGGGAAATTACGCCGCAGGGAAAATCGCGGGCATTTATAAATGATACTCCTGTAAATGTGAAGGTATTGCATGACCTTGGACTCAAACTTATTGACATTCACTCGCAGCATCAAAACCTGGACTTAAATGAGAAGAGCTTTCAGCTTCGGATTGTAGATGTTGTAGCAGATAACAGTGAATTTCTTAAGACTTATTCTTCTACTTATAAGACATATTTGAGCCTTCAGGAACAGCTGAATGAAACTATATTACTTGCAGAACAATCGAAGAAAGATCTTGATTATTATGAATTTCAGTTTCAGCAACTACATGAAGCCAAATTAAATCCGGATGAACAGGCCGAACTTGAACTCCAGCTCGAAGCTTTAACCCATGCAGAAGAAATACGTTCGGTATTTGGTCAGGCTTATCAGGTTTTAAGCGAAGAAGAAAGGTCAGTCCTTTCAGTCTTGAAAGAGAATCTTAACAATATTGGGAAACTTCGCGCAGTATTACCTGAAGCTGAACAGATTTTTACCCGGCTCGAATCGGTTTACCTTGAATTGAAAGACATTGCTTCGGAATCGCTTGCTATTGAAGACAGAACAGAAAATAATCCGGAGAAGATTGATCAGATAAATCAACGACTCGACCTGATCTATTCACTGCAGCAAAAGCACAGGGTAACCTCAATACCTGAGTTATTGGCGATTCAGGACGATTTTGAAACTAAGATTCTGCTGGTAACCTCTTACGATCAGGAAATTGAAAGATTGCGTGAAGAGATAGCTCAAATAAAAATGATCCTGCAAAATCAGACGGATGAAATTTCGCTTAGGCGAAAAGCTGTTGTTCCAACCATTGAAAATAAGGTAATCGATATTCTAAGGAATGTTGGGATTGCAAATGCAGCACTTCAGCTTAAATTTGGACAATTAAGCGAGTTTTCAGCTTCAGGACTTGATGAAGTTAGCTTTATGTTTTCGGCTAATAAAAGTCAGGAATTGCAGGAGATTGCCCGAATTGCATCGGGTGGGGAAATATCCCGAGTGATGCTGGCTATCAAAACGTTAATTACCGATGCACGATCGTTGCCAACCATTGTTTTCGATGAGATTGATACCGGCGTTTCCGGAGAAGTAGCTTTAAAAATGGGCCAGATTCTGGAACAAATGTCTAAAACCGTTCAGGTTTTAAATATCACGCACCTGCCTCAAATTGCTGCTAAAGGAAATCATCATTACAAGGTATATAAATTCGATCAGGACGACCAGACTTTTACTTCGATAAAGAAATTGACTGATGACGAGCGTGTTGAAGAAATTGCCCAAATGCTGAGTGGCGAGAACTACTCGTCAACCGCACTTGAAACTGCTCGCGAATTACTGCAATAAAAAAAGTCATTAACTATTTGAAAGAACATTATAGTACTTCCACTTAGCTAATGACTTTTATTGTTTTTCCAAATAAGCTTTTATAACCTGTTTTCAAGGATCAAGCGGATCTCTTCAGGTCCAATATTGGCCTTTTCTCCAAGTTTATACCTCCTTTTTTCGAATCGGGAACAAATTGTGTCAATAGTTTCAGTAGGAACGGAATAATCAGGCAATTTAGTTTGAATGCCTACCGATTCAAAGAATTCAACTGTTCTTTTTATAGTCTCGTTAATTCGTTCGTCATCAGTTCCATCCAAAACACCCCAGACACGTTCTCCCAACTGCAGAATTTTATCTTTCTTCTGGTTTCGGTTGATGTGCATAACTCCGGGTAAAACAATTGCCAGAGTTCGTGCATGGTCAATACCATGGTAAGCGGTTAATTCGTGTCCAATCATATGGGTAGCCCAATCCTGCGGAACTCCAGCTCCAATTAGTCCGTTTAAGGCCATTGTAGCGCTCCACATAAAATTGGCAGCTGCATCATAGTCCGTTTTATTGGCCAGAACTTTCGGACCCTCTTCTATAAGGGTTTTTAGAATACTTTCAGCAAATCGGTCCTGAATTGGAGCATTTACCGGGAACGTGAGGTATTGCTCAATTACGTGAACGAAAGCATCGACGATACCATTAGCTATTTGTTTGTCGGGCAACGAAAAAATAGTCTCTGGGTCAAGAACTGAGAACAGCGGCAATACTTTTGGTGACATGAAAGATAGCTTCTCAGTGGTTTCAACTCGTGTGATTACTGCACCCGAATTCATCTCAGAACCGGTTGCCGGTAAAGTCAGCACTGTACCGTGCGGAATAGCGTCTTCCACAAGTGCTCTTTTCGATAAAATATCCCATGGATCACCATTTTTATAGCAAGCTGCTGCAGCAATAAATTTTGTTCCGTCAATTACAGAACCCCCTCCAACTGAAAGCAGAAAGGTTATTTTTTCTTTCTTGACCAACTCAACGGCTTTCATCAATGTCTCATAATGAGGATTGGGTTCAATTCCTCCAAATTCAACGACATCAAATCCTTTAATCGACGCTTTTACCTGGTCGTAAACTCCATTTTTAAAAATACTGCCGCCTCCATAGGTAATCAATACTTTTGATCCTGCAGGAATATTTGCTCCAACTTTCGCAATTTCTCCTTTTCCAAAAATTATTTTTACCGGATTCTGGTATTCAAAATTGTACATGACTTAATGGTTTATGATTTATGAAATTTAAATAAACGTACTAAAACTAACACTTGAAATATTTCTATGGTTTACTGCGGAATGTTTACAATGCATGGAAATATAAGATGATGGTCAGTTTTGAAAGTTTATCAGTTTGTTAATATTTTGATTTTTAGTAATATACGAATGATTGATGTTCTGTTTTCAGGATCATTAAAATTAATTGATTTTTTGAGAATTTCTGGGAAGGAAAGAATTTCGCAGATTATCAAACCATATAAAAAGTAGAAGGGAGCCAGGCGGCTCCCAATTGATCTACATTATTGCGATTCGTGAAAAAGGGTCTTTTTTTCTCTGACTGAAAGGCATTTCTGATGTTTTTCGATTAAAACATCTTTTTCATGTTCAGTCATAGCTTCGTAATAAGCCAGTCGCTCTTTTGTTTTCAGTTGTCTTACTGCTCTAAAGTCACAGTCAATTAGTTCATTACCAATCGGACAACCAAAAATCAAACCGTAGTAGTTTGCATATGATTTTGCCATTTTGATTTAAATAACAAACTTGACTCATTACGTTCTTTTATCCTCTAATTTGAGAAAAGGTAACCCTTGAAAATCGATTATTTTAAATTTTAATGATGAAAGGCGCTATGCATATTTTTATATTTTTGCATGAGTTTTTACCAAATGAATTATTGCTGATTAGATATGTTTGAGAATCTTAATGAAAAGCTTGAACGGTCATTTAAACTTCTGAAAGGTCAGGGGAAAATTACCGAAATAAATGTTGCCGAAACCTTAAAGGAAGTTCGTCGTGCCTTACTCGATGCCGACGTAAACTTTAAAATAGCCAAATCTTTCACTGAAAATGTAAGAAAGAAAGCTTTGGGTATGGATGTGTTAAATGCCTTGAAACCAGGCCAGTTGATGGTTAAGATTGTTCACGACGAACTCGCCGAGCTTATGGGTGGTAAGTTCGTGGATATCAATTTAAAAGGAAATCCATCAGTTATTTTGATTGCTGGGTTGCAAGGTTCCGGAAAAACTACATTCTCAGGTAAATTGGCCAAAATGCTCAAAAGCAAGAAGGGTCGCCATCCTTTGTTGGTTGCCTGCGACGTTTACCGCCCGGCAGCTATTGAGCAGTTAAAAGTTCTTGGACAACAAATCAGTGTGCCGGTTTACACTGAAGATGGAAACAGAAATCCGGTAAAAATTGCACTTGAAGCCATCAAACAGGCTAAAATGCAAGGGAACGACGTGGTAATTATTGATACCGCAGGTCGTTTGGCGATTGATCAGGAAATGATGAACGAAATTGCTGCGGTAAAACATGCTGTGAACCCACACGAAATTCTTTTCGTTGTTGACTCAATGACCGGTCAGGATGCCGTAAATACTGCCAAGGAATTTAACGACCGACTTGACTTTGATGGTGTTGTTCTGACCAAGTTAGATGGTGATACCAGAGGTGGAGCTGCCCTTTCAATCCGATCAGTAGTTGATAAGCCAATCAAATTTGTAGGAACCGGTGAAAAACTCGATGCGCTCGATAATTTCCATCCTGAACGTATGGCCGACCGTATTTTGGGCATGGGTGATATCGTTTCGCTGGTAGAAAAGGCTCAGGAACAATTTGACGAGGAAGA
Source organism: Bacteroidota bacterium (assembly GCA_021849365.1). Lineage (GTDB taxonomy): Bacteria > Bacteroidota > Bacteroidia > Bacteroidales > Prolixibacteraceae > Aquipluma. Next base: position 7,145 of record JAJZSZ010000112.1, read on the forward strand.
AGCCCGCAAACTTCAGCAGAAACTGGCGAAAAACCAATTCAGCTTTACCGACTTTTTGAAACAGATTCAGCAAATCAAGAAGATGGGTAACTTGAAGGATTTGGCCGGAATGATCCCTGGTATGGGAAAGGCATTGAAAGATGTTGAAATTGAAGACGATGCATTTAAGCACATTGAAGCAATTATTTATTCGATGACCGTTGCCGAACGCGAAGACCCAAGTTTGTTGAATGGTTCTCGCCGTAAACGTATTGCTGATGGATCGGGAACAAATATTCAGGAAGTAAACCGGCTGATCAAACAGTTTACCGAAACCCGTAAAATGATGAAATTCGTTTCGCAGGGGAGAAACCTGGGACGTATGATGGGAAATGTTGGTCCTAAACGCTAATAAATAAGCTATTATGATATTAATTGACGGAAAAAAAACAGCTGACGAAATTAAAAAAGAAATAGCCGAAGAAGTTAAGCAAATTGTTGCTTCCGGGAAAAGAGCTCCCCATTTGGCTGCTGTTTTGGTTGGTCACGACGGCGGTAGCGAATCGTATGTGGCTTTTAAAATTAAAGACTGCGCCGAAGTTGGGTTCAAATCAACATTAATTCGTTTTGAAGATGATGTAACCGAACAGGAACTTCTGGCAAAAGTGGCTGAGTTAAACGCCGATACTGATTTGGATGGCTTTATTGTTCAACTTCCTCTTCCAAAGCATATTTCGGAGCAAAAAGTTATTGAAGCCATTGATGCAAGCAAAGATGTTGATGGCTTTCATCCTGAAAATGTTGGCCGTTTAGTTCTGGGAATGCAGGCATTTTTATCAGCAACTCCTTATGGAATAATTGAGTTGCTGAAAAGATACCAGATTCCTACCTCCGGGAAAAACTGTGTTATCGTAGGACGTAGCAATATTGTTGGTCGTCCGTTAAGCATTCTGATGTCGCAAAAGAGTGTAAATGCAACAGTTACGGTAGCTCACAGTCAGACAAAAGATCTCAAAAAAGTATGTGCCGAGGCTGATATTCTGATCGCTGCACTTGGTTCTCCGGAGTTTATTAAAGCTGATATGGTGAAGGAAGGTGCAGTGGTAATTGACGTTGGAACCACCCGCGTTCCGGCTCCTGAAACCAAATCAGGGTTCCGCCTAAAGGGTGACGTAAAGTTCGACGAGGTAGCTCCTAAATGCTCGTACATTACGCCTGTTCCTGGCGGAGTTGGTCCGATGACCCGCGTATCCCTTTTGCAAAATACCTTGTTAGCAGCTAAACGCAAATAAGAAACTATATTCGTTCAATATAAAATGAAGGTGCTCTATTGCACCTTTTTTTATTCAATTTTGTTTATTTTTAAAATAAAAAAATGCGTTATGAAAATAATAATTGATCGCACAGTTTTTTATTCAGGTGTATTGTCAATGGCTTTATTGTTAGGAGCTTGTAGCACTGTTCCTCTGATTGGGCGGAAGCAAGTTAGCCTATTACCTGAATCAAACATGGTTGAAATGAGCTTAACTAGTTACAGTCAGTTCCTTCAGGAAAATAAATTGGCGACGGATAAAGCTCAATCTGAAATGGTTAAAAGGGTTGGGGCAAAAATGTCGGTTGCCGTTGAAAAATACCTTAAGGATAATGGATTTTCTGACCGTATTGCCGATTTTAAATGGGAATTCAATCTGGTGGATAATAAAGAACCAAACGCATGGTGTATGCCCGGAGGTAAGGTTGTTTTTTACACCGGTATTATGCCTTTGGCCAAAAACGATGCAGGGGTGGCTGTAGTAATGAGTCATGAAATTGCACATGCTGTTGCTCGGCATGGGAATGAGCGAATGAGTCAGCAAATGTTACTTCAGTTTGGAAATGTTGCGCTTTCTGAAGCAATTAAAACCAAGCCAGAGAAAACACAGGCGATTTTTCAGTCAGCGTATGGATTAGGAACTCAATTGGGTGTAATGTTGCCCTATTCGCGCCAACATGAATATGAAGCTGATAAACTTGGCCTTATTTTTATGGCAATTGCCGGATACAATCCCAATGAGGCAATCGGATTCTGGGAGCGAATGGCAGCCAATTCGGCTGGAAAATCACCTGAATTTTTAAGTACACACCCTCTCGAACAAAACCGAATTGAAGCAATAAAAGGATTTATGCCTGAAGCAATGAAATATTACACTGGTAAATAATTATCGGTTTTGCTTCCTGAAGACTCAGGTTCCTCAAAATATGATTTATTTCATCAAAACCAATAATTGGCTACATTTTGATATTTATGTTAGGGTGTTTGTTAACACTTATTGATATTTATCAAATATTTTTTTTATTTTTGGTCAAGTAGAATGGAATTTATTAAAAAAGAGCAAGATGGAAGATTTTGAAAAAAATGAGGATCGGATGGAAAACGACAGCAATTTCAGAGAAGAAATCTACTCTGTTTCTGTCAGAGCTGGGAAAAGAACCTATTTTTTCGATGTGAAATCAACGAGAAGAGATGAATTTTACCTGACAATTACCGAAAGCAAAAAGAGATTTGAACAAGACGGAAACTTTCATTTCGAAAAGCATAAGATTTTCCTTTATAAGGAAGACTTCGAAAAATTCATGGAAGGTCTGCAGGAAGTGATCACTTTCATTGATCAGAATCAGCAAGAAGAATACCAAGAACATCAGGATCAGGAAGCATTTGTTGATTCGGACGAAAAAGTTCTTGAAGAGGTAGGTTACCCAAAAGATTACACCAAGCTCGAATTCGATGATTTAAATTCATAATCATTTTGCTCTTAATATAGGACTCAATGGTTCTTAGCCAGAGAAAAATCTAGTTATCGCAAAGTCTTATCGCTCTATATCAAAAACCGGATTTATTCCGGTTTTTTTATGCCTCACAATTAGGTTTGAAACTTTATCCTAACCTTATAAATGGAAAAGAGGCTGAACACTTTCGCGACAGCCTCTTCACCCTTTTTGCTATGAACATTTAACAATTACTCTTCTCTTTTAATTCCGGCTTTGTTCATGAACCATTCCATCGTTTGAGATGATGGGCGTTCAATCGGAAGACCGTACAAACGATCGAAAACAAGTGAAGCCATTACTCCTAATGAGCGGGATACGCCGAATAAAACTGTGTAGAAGCTCGATTCGGTAATGCCGTAATGGTTCAATAATGCACCGCTGAATGCGTCCACATTTGGCCATGGATTTTTAATTTTCCCAGTAGCTTCCAAAATAGGTGGTGCTACCCGGTAAATAGCATTTACGGTATTGATCAGTTTATCATTGACGATATACTTTTCGGCAAATTGTTGCTGGACGGTGAATCGTGGGTCGGTAATACGAAGAACGGCATGGCCATATCCCGGAACAACGCGTCCCCGAATCAATGTTTGTTCAATATATGCTGCAATTTGCTCATCGGTTGGCTCATCAGTTCCAAGTTGCTCAAGCATTTCCGATATCCAATCCATAACCTCTTGGTTGGCAAAGCCATGCAAAGGCCCGGCAAGTCCTACCATTCCGGCAGAATAGGCATAATATGCATTGCTTAAGGCAGAACCAACAAGGTGAGTGGCATGCGCTGATACATTTCCTCCTTCATGGTCGGCATGGATTACCATATACAGACGTAGTAAACGCTTAACTTCCAGAGAATCATATCCCATCATGTGGGCAAGGTTTCCGGCCCAGTCGAGTGTCGGATTTGGCTCAATATGATCGCCATTGTGATAAATGCGGCGGTAAATGTATGCTGCAATACGCGGTAAGCGTGCGATGAGTGTCATCACGTCTTCGTACATGAAATCCCAGTAGAATTTCTTGTTTACCCCAGCACGGTAGGCTTTCTGGAATACCGAATCGTAGGCCATTGAAAGAATAGCTGTACTGAACTGAGTCATTGGCCGACTATTCTTTGGAAGCGCATCAATTACGTCAAAAACATGCTGTGGCACATGGGCGCGGGTTGCCCAATCTTTCGATATATTGATTACATCTTCCTTTTCCGGAATTTCACCAATCATCATCAGATAAAAGAGGCCTTCAGGAAGTGGTTCTCCGTCTTCGTGCAGCTTTGGAAGTTTTTGCTGCAGTTCCTGGATAGAGTATCCTCGAAACCGGATTCCTTCGTTGGCATCGAGCTTTGAAGTTTCGGTCAGTAAGGCTGGTATGCCTTTCATGCCTGAAAGAACCTGGTCAATGGTTACCTGGCCAAGAACCACATCTCCGTAATCTTTTCTAAGTCTTTGGAGATCAGCCATGTTTTTCATGGCTTTTTCATAGAACCGGTTTTTAATGTATTCCATAAATATTTAGTTTTAATTCTGATTTAACGATTAATGCATGTTACGAATAATTTCGTCCGCGAAATTTGAAGTGGAAAGCAGTGTTGCACCTTCCATCATACTAAACAAATCAGAGGTTACTTTTCTTTTCGAAAAAGTATGTTCCATAGCATCGTAAATATGCTCGGCAGCTTCATACCAGCCAAGGTATTCGAGCAACATAGCTCCTGAAAGAATAAGCGATCCGGGATTAGCTTTTCCTGTACCGGCAATGTTTGGCGCTGTTCCATGGGTAGCTTCAAAAATGGCATATCCGCTTTTGTAGTTGATGTTGGCTCCGGGGGAGATACCAATTCCTCCAACCATAGCAGCTAGTTGATCAGAAATGTAATCACCGTTCAGGTTTAAGGTGGCAATTACCGAATGATCGAATGGGTGCAGCAGGCTTTCCTGTAAGAACGCGTCAGTAATCACATCTTTGATGATTACTTTGCCAAGGGTTTTAGCAGCTTCAAGCGAGGCGTTAGCTTCTGCTTTTCCAAGCTCTTTCTCAATTTTTTGATATTGCCTCCACGTAAAAGTTTGTTTTGAAAACTCGGATTCAGCGAGGTCGTATCCCCAGTTTTTAAAAGCTCCTTCGGTGAATTTCATGATGTTTCCCTTGTGTACAAGAGTTACAGAAGGCAGCTCTCGTCGGATTGCATATTGAATGGCGGCTTTAATTAAACGTTCCGACCCTTCTTTTGATACGGGTTTTACTCCAAACGAACTACTTTCAGGGAAACGGATTTTATCCACACCAAACTCATTAACCAGAAAATCGCGAAACTTTATGGCTTTCTCACTTCCGGTCATAAATTCAATTCCGGCATAAATATCCTCTGTATTTTCACGGAAGATGTGCATATCAACCAATTCAGGATAGCGGATAGGCGAGGGGACACCTTTAAACCAACGTATTGGCCAGATCGGA
>JAJZSZ010000113.1 GCA_021849365.1 Bacteroidota bacterium
GCCGTCGTTTGAAATTTCGATGTTATTCAAAGCGGCTGTTCCATCTTCTGATAAGGTATTGGGGTCGAGCAAAACCTCTGACGGAGCTGTTAAATCGTGCGCCATGTAAAGAACACTTTGATTTTGTAGCCCATTGTTTTTATAGAAAAAATATTTGCCAGCTTCTTTAAATGGAGTGCCATATTTGGGGTAATCCCAAAGTTCGGTCAAACGCGATTTTATTTGCTCCCTGTTGGGCAATTTAGTGAGGTACCCAAATGTAAGTTCATTCTGTTTTGCAACCCATTCGGCTGTTTCTGTCGAATTATCGTCCTCGAGCCAACGATAAGGGTCTTCCACTTCGGTGCCAAAATAAGTATCTTTTACATCTACTTTTTTAGTTGGCTGATAGGGGAGCGGTTTTTCTGAGCAGGACATCATAAATGACAATGCTAAAATTGAAATAGTAATTCGTTTCATGTTAAAGAAATAGTTTGTAAGTATTTTCAGCGATCAGCAAAATTATTCATATCGGTATGTATCCAATGGGTTTTATTACATTTTTTGATGCTGTGCTAAAATAAAAATGCCCGACATGCGGGCATTTTAAACTATTTCAGTAATGAAATTCTTATTAGTTGCGGTCGCGGTTGTCGCGGCGGTCACCACCACGGTTATCGCGGTTGTCGCGACGATCTCCGCCACCACGGTGGTCACGACGGTCGCCACCTCCGCGGTTATCGTCGCGGCGAGGACGGTCTTCGTTGCTGCGTTCAGGTCTTTCTACATAACCTTCAGGTTTTGGAAGCAGCACGCGGCGCGAAAGTTTCATCTTGCCATCGCGGTCCATGTCAAGTAGTTTTACCTCAACTTCCTGTCCTTCCTGAAGTTCTTCTTCAACTGTTTTCAGGCGGTTCCAGCTAATTTCAGAAATGTGAAGTAAGCCTTCTTTTCCTGGCATGATTTCGATGAAAGCACCGAAAGTGGTGATTGATTTTACTTTTCCTTTATAGATTTCGCCTTTTTCAGGAACAGCAACAATCATCTTAATGCGTTTTTTCGCAGTTTCCAAGCCTTCTTTGTTGACACTTGCAATTTCAACATATCCCTGATCGTCTTTTTCTTCAATCGAGATCGTTGTTTTGGTTTCTTCCTGAAGTTTCTGGATGTTTTTACCGCCAGGACCAATGATCGGTCCAATGAATTCTTTAGGAACGATAACCACTTCAACGCGTGGAACGTTTGGTTTATAATCTTCACGAGGTTCTGAAATCACTTTCATGATTTCGCCCATGATGTGCTCGCGACCTTGTTTGGCCTGGTTAAGCGCTGTGGTCAGAATTTCGTATGAAAGTCCACCCACTTTAATGTCCATCTGGGTAGCCGTGATACCTTTTTCGGTTCCGGTAACCTTGAAGTCCATGTCGCCAAGGTGATCTTCGTCGCCAAGGATATCCGAAAGGACAGCGAATTTATTGTTTTCAGGGTCGGTAATCAAACCCATGGCTATACCTGAAACGGGACGGCGCATTTTAACACCGGCATCGAGCATACACATGGTTCCGGCACAAACAGTTGCCATCGACGATGAACCGTTTGATTCCAGAATGTCAGAAACAACACGAACAACGTATGGGAAATCCTGTGGAATCATGCGTTTCAGTGCGCGGAAAGCCAGGTTCCCGTGACCAATTTCGCGACGACCAAGTCCACGTGGAACTTTTGCTTCGCCGGTAGAGAATGGCGGGAAGTTATAGTGCAATAAGAAACGTTCGTTGCCCTGGAAAGTAACTCCGTCGATTTTCTTTTCGTCTTGTTTTGTTCCAAGAGTGATTGATGACAATGACTGAGTTTCGCCACGGGTGAAAATTGCTGATCCGTGCGATCCAGGTAAGTAACCAACTTCGCCCCAGATTGGACGAATTTGTGTGGTTGTACGGCCGTCGAGACGGATTCCTTCGTCAAGAATCATGCGGCGCATGGCTTCTTTTTCAACGTCGTGGTAATATTTCTTGATGAGCTTAATATTTGTAGCTAAATCAATCTCTGCGTTGTCAGCATTGGCTTCGGTGTATTTTTCAATGTATTCGGCAACAATTGCTTCGAAACCTTCGATTCGTTTGTGTTTGTCGTTTACGTTTTGAGTGCAAAGAGCATAGCATTTCGGATACAATTCTTCAAATACTTTTGCTTTCAGGTTGGCGTCGTTTACTTCGTGGCAGTAAGTACGTTTTACTTTTCCAACTTCAGCAGCCAGTTCTTCCTGAGCTTTGCAATGAACTTTAATGGCATCGTGCGCAACTTTAATGGCTTCGAGCATTTCTTCTTCCGAAACTTCGTCCATCTCGCCTTCAACCATCATGATGTTGTCGTACGAAGCACCCACCATAATGTCGAGATCGGCATTAATTAATTGTGAGTAAGTTGGGTTTACAATGAATTTTCCGTCAACACGGGCAACTCGAACTTCGGAAATTGGCGTTACGAAAGGAACGTCGGAAACAGCGATAGCTGCAGAAGCAGCCAATCCGGCCAGAGAGTCGGCCATCACTTCGGCATCGGCAGAGATGAGGGTGATCATCATTACCGTTTCAGCATGATAATCCGCCGGGAAAAGCGGACGTAATGCACGGTCAACCAACCGGGCAATCAAAATTTCTTCGTCTGAAGGACGCGATTCGCGTTTCAGGAATCCACCGGGGAAACGTCCGGCAGCTGAAAATTTTTCTCTGTAGTCAACAGAAAGTGGCATGAAGTCCACATCATCTTTTGCATCTTTTGCTGAAACCACTGTGGCCAGCAACATGGTGTCACCCATTCTTACAACAACCGCACCGTCGGCCTGTTTTGCTAAACGGCCAGTTTCGATGGTAATAGTGCGGCCATCTCCAAGATCAATTGTTTTAATAATTGCTTGATTCATAATTTTTTTTCGATAAATAATAATTTTTGTGGTACGTTACAAATGGGTGTGGTGAGGATTTTTTATTCAGAAAAACGAGTTTCCTGAATGTTGCGTTTAAAAAAATGGTACCGACAGATTTTTAAACGCATATAAAAATAAGAAAAGGCAATAAATATATTGCCTTTTCAGTGATAAATTATCGACGTAAGTTAAGGTCTTTGACGATAGCGCGGTAACGTGCAATGTCTTTTTTCTTCAAATAGTCGAGCAAACTTCTGCGTTTACCTACTAACGTAGTCAGCGCGCGTTGTGTGCTGAAATCTTTTTTGTTTTCTTTCAGGTGCTCAGTCAGGTGGCTGATGCGGAATGAGAACAATGCAATTTGAGCTTCAGGTGAACCTGTGTTTGAAGCTGATTTTCCGTATTTCTCGAAAATTTCAACTTTCTTTTCAGCTGATAAATACATGTAATTTTGTTTTAATTGTTGTACAATGTTTAAGCCGTCGCATCGCTTTCAATAACAACAGCTTAAAATTAATTTTAAAAAGCTGCGCAAAAGTAAACAAATATCTTTGAAATTCAAGATGCTATGAGAATATTTTCTTTCAATACGTTTGATGTTCTACCTCTATCCTAAAGGGCAAAAGCCGCCTGTTGAACTAACAAGCGGCTTTTGCGAATTTAAAATATAAATGGATTAATTATCTTCTTCTTTTGGTATTTCAGTAAGTGCTGGTACATTAAGTGCATAACCGTCGTACCCAAAGTTTTGGTTAATTCTACCTTTTGTGTTTGTACTGATTGACGCCTGTGGTATAGGCCACAATACGTGGTATGGACTCATTGTATATTCCTGACCGTTATTGGCTTTTACACCTTTGTTGTAGAAATTGGTATATTCCATTACTCGATCGTAGAAGAAGTTTTTAGTGCCGAAATTAGCTTCGTTGTAGGTTTGGCCGCGGTATGCTTTACCTGTTTTAGCAAAAAGGAATGCGATGCGGTTTAACTCTGTTTTTCGGGGTTCTTCCCAATACAATTCACGGGCACGTTCGTCAAGAATGGTGCCAATGTCAAATTTCGACGCATCAGTGTATGGGGCGCAACCAGCACGTGTGCGAACGGCATTTACGTCGGCCATTGCATTTGTAATATCGCCTTTCCACCAATAGGCCTCAGCACGTAATAAATAAGTTTCAGCTAAACGGAAAACATACCAATCGTATGAACCTCCCTGTGGCTGGGTTCTTCTTGGGTCGGGATTGTAAATTTTGTAGTGCGGCCATCCAAACCAGTTGCGAATGGTGTCGGTTGTTAAAACTTTACCCTTGTCATCTCTCAACTGTAAGTTTTTGCCATAATAAGCGCTTTTACCTTTGAGGTTTGGATGATTATAGACCAAATCTTCCATGTTCATCCAATTGTATTTTTTATGGCGAAGGTCATTGGGATCATCCCAAATCTTTTTGGTGTGGTAAGATGTTCCACGGGCTCGGCCAATTCCACGACCAAATGTTTTGACCAAATCGATTTCCCGGTCAGCAAGGTCAGAAGTTCCAGGAGCATAACCATCCGGAGTGTAAAGCATGTTTGAGTTAGAAACGCCCCAGAATGGAACAGCCTGACGCATAATCTGTAAATCGAGGCGGGAATCAACCAATTCTTCTTTAGAAAGCACCATGAACAATACTTCTTTATTGGCTGCGATAGCTTTGTTTTGCCACCAATGCAGCCTGGAAACTACGTCGCTACGAACTACACCCAGATTAGTAAGGTAAGCGCCATCTTCTTTCGGGACATTACCAAAAGCAGATGTCATTAAACTGTAGGCTCCACCATTGATAACAGCTGTAGCTGAAGCTATTGCTTTATCAAAATCGCCTAATGCAAGATTAATCTTGGTAAGCAAATGACCGGCAGCGCCTTTAGTTACGCGGCCACGGTCGACATTGTCAACACAATTTGCTGCTGCAAACTCCATGTCTTTTTGCATTTTCCTCAGAATAACATCGCGTTTAGTGGAATAATAATCGAGTTTAGGTTCCTGCACTTCTTTCCCAAGGAATGGAATATCGCCAAACTGGTTGCACAAACGATAGTAACGGAATGCACGATGGAAATAAGCAGATCCTAAAACCGCATTTCTTTCAGCCTGATTTTTATAGGTTGCATTGTCAATACGGGAAATAACCACGTTGGCATATTTGATCCCTTTATAGCCTTCGAGCCAATACCAGCCAATTTTATTAAAATCGGTGTTATTTAGCTGCGATGTTGGAGTAATTTGAATATTAAGGTTTTGAGCAGGTCCGGGTTTATCCGTGGTTCCTTCGACACAAACTTCAGAGAATACAAGCTCTGTAATAATCGGGGCGCCGTCACCATACCATTCATAGCGCATGTTTCGTTCGCATGCAGTTAAAGCGGCGTACATCCCTTTAGCATCAATCAACGAGTTTTCGGGCGCGAAGAAAGATAAGGGTTGTGGTTCAAGATAACTATCCTTACAGCCAATTGCTCCTAGCAAAAGTGAGACAACAAGCAGGAATCTGTAACGAATTCTTTTATTATTAGTTTTCATAACATTCATTCTTGAGATTTGTTAAAGTGTTAAGTTAACTCCGATGGTGTAATAACGTGGGTTTGGTCCACTATTTTCAGGATCCCAGAAGTTCCACTTTGGTGCCCACCAGCCTACGTTACGGATGGTTGTAAACACTTTCAGATTTTGGATTTGTGCACGGCGGATTAAATGTGTTGGCACATTATAAGAAAGCGAAATATTGTCGAGACGAATAAATGAGCGGTCTCTCCAAACATCAAATACAGCTCCACCTTCTGCTGAGTAAATGCGGGCATAGTCGTTGTATGGTGTTTCAGGTGTCCAGAATGGGATTTTATATGAGTTAACCCTTTCAGGGAAGCTGTCGCGGTTTTTGGCCGAGTTCATCGTTCCTTTATGTCCCCAGTAAGAATAAATCATAAACGAAGCTTCGAAATTTTTGAAGATTGTAAAGTCCTGACGCATGTTCCATCGGAAACGTGGTTCTTTATATCCCAGGAATTGTTTGTCAAGATTATTGATTTTACCGTCGTCATTCACGTCTTCCAGATGAAAGTCACCTGGGAATTGACCGTATCTGGCAGCTTCTGCCTCTTGGCCGATCTGCCATACACCCAGGATTTTAGGTTGCCATATAATGTCGATTGCTTTACCAATGAACCAGTTGTTCTGGTAATCATCAGGTTCTTTTTGTCCAATCACATTTCCACTGGCATCAGTTACGTCAACTAAATCGCCGTAAAGACTCTTGATTTTGTTTCTGTTGAAGGTGAAATTCAGGTTTATATTCCATGCAAAATTTTCACGTTTCATTACTCTTGAATTCAATACCATTTCAAAACCATGGTTGTTAACCTGACCCAGATTAGTAGCAACATTACTAAATCCCAGGATGTCGGGCAACTGACGGTTTACGAGAACATCTTTGGTATTGGCTACATAGTAATCAATAGATCCATCAAACAAACCATTTTTAATAGAGTAGTCAATACCGAAGTTGAGTGATTCTGTTTGTTCCCATTTCAGATTTGGGTTAGCCATGCGGTTTACGTATAACTGTGTTCCTTCATAAACGGTTCCGGTAAGTGATTGATATGGATATTTACCGGTTGACATGTCTGATAGTCCATCGTAACGGCCAATAGCACGGTTACCGTTGCTACCCCATGACAAACGGAATTTGCCGTAAGTCAGGAAGTCGTTTTTGGCAAAATTTTCTTCTGAGAATACCCATCCCAAGGCTGCTGATGGGAAATAGCCGTAAGGATTGTTTTGACCGAAGGCAGAGAATCCATCGCGGCGCACGGTCAAAGTTATCATGTAACGATCTTTTAGTGAGTAGAATACGCGACCCATTAAGGCATTTGCCGTTTCGTACTGGTCGTTGCTGGTAATCTGGTAAGTTGTACCTGTACCAGCTTCCATACGGTGAAATCCTAAAGCATCGGTTGGCTGGAAGTTTTGAGCCGACATATAATTTTCCCAACTCTGTAACTTTTCTGCATTGATAAGGGCCGTCACGTCAAATTTGTGAATGCCATTAATGGTTTTATTCCATTTAAACAAGTTGTCGATCTGCCAGCTATATACTTTGTTTTGCAAACGTTTTGCCTGGCCCCCGAATAATGCCCAGTCTTCATGTTTGGTTGACTGGTGGTTCATGAATTCGTACCATTCGTAACGTGGAGCAAAATTCAATTGATAAGTAATGTTGAATGGTAATTGTAGTTTTGCGTACAAAGTGGTGTTCAGTGTGTTGTAAAAGCGTCTTCTTGACTGGAATGTCATGTCGTAAAGCGGATGTTTGGCTCCACGACCAAGATCGTCAACTGGGCTGATTCTCCAGGTTACGCCATCGTCTTTATAAATTGAACCCCAGGGCGAGTTGTTAACACGAAGTCCCCAGTCTGCCTGAATGGTTGGATCAGGATCATTGGCTCGGTTCATTTTACTTTCATCGCGGTTTGCAAACTGGGTGTTTATACCCACCGATAACCAGTCGGTTACTTTGGCGTCAAGGTTAACCCTGCTTCTGATCGACTGGAAGCCGTCGCCTACAATAATGCCCTCGTTATTATTATAACCTAATGAGAAATAATAGGTGATCTCATCTTTCTTTCCTGATAAAGAAACGTTGTGGTCCTGGCGGAACCCGTTATGGAATACCATATCAGTCCAATCAACTGACTTGCCAGCTTTGTAATTGGCAATCTCAACAGGAAGAAGCCCGATACGAGCCAGCCAAATATCGGTTAATTCACCTGAAGCCCCATCTCTCCACTGAGTCTCAGTAACACCGGAAGGAAGTTTGGTCGGGTCAACAAATTTGTAAAGTTTCTGGTTGGTTGCTGCATTGTAATAGTTGAGCGATTGCATTACTTTGGTACGCCAGTCGAGAAATTCGTATGGTTTGTAAACGTCTTCAAGAGTTCCCATCGTGGCAAGTCCAATGCTCGAATTGACATTAATAACCGGTTTCCCCTGTTTCCCTTTTTTTGTGGTTACAATGATAACACCGTTGGCCGAACGCGCACCATAAACGGCAGAAGAAGAAGCATCTTTTAATACATCGATTGATTCAATATCGTTAGGGTTAATATCTTCCATCCCTCCCTGGTAAATAACTCCATCAAGCACGATCAATGGGTCAGAACCTGCGGTCAGAGTGTTGTCACCGCGAATTTCCATGCTGCCACCACCTTTAGCATTGGTCGAAAATCCCACCTGAAGACCGGCAATATTTCCTCGGAGCATATCCTGCAGAACCTGTGGCTTTTCGTTTGCAATCTGATCAGATTTTACAGATGATACCGAGCCGGTAAGGTCACTTTTTTTCATCGTACCGTAACCAACGGCAACAACCTCTTCCAAACCTATTGATTCTTCTTCCATGGTTACATTCACCGTTGGGCGGTTGTTTACGCTGATTTCCTGAGATTTCAGTCCTACAAATGAGAAAATCAGGGTTGAGTTGCCATTGGGTATATTTAGGGTATAATTACCATTGGCATCGGTAATAGTTCCGGTCGAGGTCCCTTTTACAGCAACTGTAACGCCAGGAATTGGCTCACCAGCCTGTGTTTTTACCATCCCTTTGACGGTGAATTTCTGGGCTTGCTGAAGAAACATGTTCTCGTCGCGTTCCATATTACTCGATATAACGATGTAACGGTCAACAATTTTGTATTTCAATTCGGTATCAGCTAAAACCTGATCAAGAATCTTGTCAATGGTTTGATCCTTTACATCCAGGGTTACTTTTTTGGAGATGTTAACCACATCGTTCTTGAAAAAGAAATAAAACTCACTTACATCCTCAACTTTGGAGAAGAAATCAGTTATGGAAGCATTCTCTACCCGAAGGTTTAGTTTGGTGTTTTGGGAGTAACTTGCTGCACTCACCGACATTAGGCCAACCAAAACGAAAAAGATCGTTAGTTTCATGTAGCGAATAAGTTTTTGCCGGCTTAATATTAAGCCGGTCGGGTTACACTTTTTTTTCATAGATTTGAAATGTTAAAGTTAATTACTGAATGTCTTATTGGAGTAAGACACGATTTAAACCGAAACGGGCAGGGTGTTGGAGCATCCTGCTTTTTTACATATAAAAATCACCTCATTTTTTATCGTTTTTTAGTGAATACAATACAACTTGATTTTTCTTATCTGCGTTTACTTTTATGTCGAACCGAATTGGAGCTGAAAGGGTAATGATGTCAAGAACCTGGCTGAGCGGCTTACTTTTCAGTATGGTGCCGGTGAACTTCAGATGGCTTATTTGCTGGTCGTCAAAACTAATATCAACATTGTACCAGCGCTCAAGTCGCTCGGCGATATAAGCCAATGTTCGGTCTTTAAAAATCATTTTCCCGTCTCTCCATGCTTCATACGGAGAAGTATCAACTTCTCTCCGTATTTTGGCGCCGGTGGCTTTTTCGTAAACCAATTGCTGACCCGGTAATAGTCTGGCCAAACGTTCTCCTTCGATTTCCTTTATCCCGACTTTTCCTTCAATGAGAGTGATTTCTGAATTTTTTTCTGATTCATACGCGCTGACATTAAAAGAGGTTCCCATTACTTTAATTGATAATTCGCGCGTGTTTACATAGAAGGGATGGAGCGGATCTTTGGTTACTACGAAAAAAGCTTCGCCTTCAATCGAAAGAATCCTGTTTTTCGGACTGAAACTGCCCGGAATTTTTATGCGGGTGCCTGAATTCAGCCATATTCTTGTTCCGTCAACCAGCTTAAATTCAGATATCTGCCCCTCCGGAGCATAGATTTCATTGATCAGTTCGTTCTTAAAGTTTACTGAGAATAAATTCCTTATTTCAGATGCTGAGAAACCTAGAAACAGCGCAAAAATCAGGATCGCTGCATATCTAAAATATGTTTTAAAAATGATCGATTTTGTTCGCTGGGGTGTTTGCTTAATACGCTGGTTGAGTAATAAAAAGTCTTCTTCAATCTGTAATTTGTGTTTCCCCGAAGATGCAAATGCATAAATATTCTTCAGTCGGATAAATTCATGTTTATTGGCTTCATCAGCATTAATCCACAAACGTACTTCGTTTGCTTCGTGCTCGCTAATGTTTCCCGTTATGAATTTTATAATTTGATCCTGCTCCATTGTTTGGGTTTGATGACTTTATTACGCACAACGCAAGTCGAACCCTATATGGTAGGTGTAAAAAAAAATAAAGATTAATCGAAGAATAGCAGGAGGGCGGGACAACGCTAAATCCCGGAGTTGAAGATCAGGAAGAAAACCAGTTCGGGCAGATATTCTTTTGTGTTTTCGCGAAGTTTGGTGAGCGCCCGGGTGATGTTTGCTTCAACAGCTTTTACCGAGATATTTAATGTGTCGGCTATTTCTTTGTTTTTCATGTCCTCGTACCGGCTTAAAATAAACACTTCGCGGCAACGTTCTGGTAATGAGTTGATTGTGTCTCGGATCAGCTTTTCAAGAACCTCAAAGTCTATTTTTTCGATGTTCAGTTCATCAAGGGCTTCATAGTTTAGCTGAAGGTCTTCTAATTTTTTTTTCGATTTTTCGAAGTAAGCTGTTTCGAGTTTGAGATGGCGCAAGTGAGATAAACATGCATTGCGCGTAGCCATATAGAGGTACGACTTCAGGTTCGAATCGGGATCGACCAGCGTATGCTTTTCCCATAGTTTCATGAAAATATTCTGGACAATATTGCGTGCCGACTCGAGATCAGACAGATATTCAGCGGCAAAATTGACCAGCGATTCATACCATGCCTTGAAAATCAATTCGAACGCCTTCGGATCGCCTTTTTTTAAGTTTTCCAGTACCTTTTTTTCAATAGATTCAGTTAGGCTCATAAAACGAATGGTCTGATAGTCAGGAGTCAGAAGTGAAATCTTGTCGCCAATATTTCTGGTGCATAGATACACATTTCCTGAAAGGAAACAAAAGAGAAATGAATCAAACTCGAAATGGAATTATCAAATAAATTAAATACGAATTGCCTAAAAATTAAAGCAATGAAACGTAAATTGAAATTTCTGTAGTTCTGGAAAAATGGAAATAGGCTTCTTCTTCTTTCTTCCACTGGCGATCGACGATAATTCCCATCTTAATTTTTCCGTTCAGGTTTTTCTGAAGTAAAAGCACTTTTATTCCAATGGAAGGATGGTTTAAGTATTTACGACTGAATCCATTGGTCTCGCTTTGAGAATGAAGATCGGGCCAAAGTATGCCACCGTCGAATTCATAAGATGCGTTGGCAATTTCTGTCAGTAAAAACTTGCCTGAAGGCCCAATGGCAATCGTTGTTCCGGGGAAAATCTTTAACTGTGCCATAATAGCCATTCCGCCGTTAAATGCAACGATGTTTCCCTTGTGTACCGAATAAGTTGCTTTTCCTCCGTCTTCATAATCGAAAGAGAAAATGTCAGTACTAAGTCCAATTTCCGGTCTTATAGTAAGTCTTTTGTCCGGCTGAAACCAACTTTGGTAGGTTCCGACTTTCAGCATAATTCCAGGGGTACCATAACTGAATGAGCTTTTGTTATACGAAGGACTGGTAACGCCAAATGAAAAGCCTGTTTCTCTCTTCTATTGCGCCCTTAGCGAAACAGGCGGACTTATGATTGTAATGATCACAAAGAGATACGCACATTTCATTGTATAACAATGTGTTTTCTTATTTAGGACTTTCCAGAATGCTTCGGAAAACTTTGATTTGCTCTGGAGACCCTAGTACAAATAGCTGATCGCCCCTGCTCAGCGTTAATTCCGGATCAGGATTGAAAACATATTTGGCTCCGCTGATTTTAATGCCAATGATGTTTATCCCCGACTTGTCTTTCGCCTGCAGGTTTTTTAATGCTTTATTCACGAAATGAGAAGCCATATGTGTGCACGAAATTTCTTCCAGACTTACATCGTTGCTTTTTTGCAGAAGAATATATTCGAGAAATTCAACCACATCGGGCTGAGTTACAAGTTTAGCCATGCGCTGACCACCAATGCGTTCGGGCATAATCACATTCGTGGCGCCCGCACGCCTTAGCTTGGTAATCGATTCGATTTCGGAGGCTCGACTGATAATCTTTAATGCCGGATTCATGCTTCGGGCCGTTAAAACAACAAAAACATTGTCGGCATCGTTCGGTGTGGTGGCAATCAGTGCTTTGGCATGTTCTATCCGCGCCTGATAAAGCACTTCTTCGTGAGTGGCATCACCCCTGATATACAGCAAGTTCTCGTCTTCACGGATTCGGCCGATCACGTTTTCTCGCTTGTCGATTACAACGAATTCCATGCCGTAGTCGCGCAATTCTATCGCAGCCTGTTCTCCGTTTCGTCCATATCCAATAATGATGGTAT
>JAJZSZ010000114.1 GCA_021849365.1 Bacteroidota bacterium
ATGATATATGGAAACGCGAATTAAAGGTGAACTTGATTAAGGATTTGCCTGGCCAGATTTCGGTTTATGTTTTCAACAGTATTCAGAAACATATACTTCAGAATAAAGATTTTTGCGCTGATAAACAATATATTGCCAATAATCCCGACCTGTTCCCCAAAGCTCCGAAGAAAGTGAGAACAAGTACCTCGAATCTGGATAATCAGCGAAATCAGCTGAATTCGTCAACCAATATCCTCGACGTTATCAAAAGTATTAAGCCGTTTAAGCTTGCAAGTAACCAGATTGTATTTTTTGGATCGGAGAATTCGCTCAATTACCAGGGTGGGGCGCTCATTGTTATCGACGGACAGCAAATGGGAACCGATGTTGGCGTAATTCAGGGTCTTTCTCCGTCTGATGTCGACCACATCAATGTCTCGACTAACCCAATGGATATTCAGCGTTACACTGGCTTAAATTCGGTAGGAATTGTCGAAATATTTCTGAAGGGCGGATTGGCCAAGGGTGCTAATACAATGAAAACAGAAGGGCTCGACGGCAATAACCATATTCCCGGATCGTTCCCCGAAACAAAAGAGAAAATTAACCGCGAAACAGGTACTACTTTATTCTGGAAACCCGATCAGAAAGTTGATCAGTCGGGTAAATTCGAATTTGAAGTTGGTGCCGGAAAAGTAATTTCCGATTTCATTATTGAAGTGCAGGGAACCACTTCTGATGGCCGGGTCGGCATTGGAAAAGCGAGTTTCTCCGTTGCCAAATAAAGCAGAAAGGCTTCAGTTCAGGATTAAGAACTGGGGCCTTTTTCTTTCCTCAAAGTTTCTTTATGTAATTGAATATTTGATGTGCTATTATGAGGCTGACAAGTATTTGCCCGATATAAACCTAATCGGATACCATGCCGCCAGAAAACCGATACCTGTTACAAGCATAAATACTGCGAAAAGATCGCCTGCATGAATTTGTACGGGATAGGCGGTGAAAATAAAGGAACCATCGTTCGGTATTTTCAAAAGTCCGAACCTGATCTGAACCCAGCAGATCAGAACGCCCAGAATGATGCCAAAGAAAGCGCCTGCCAGCGAAATGAGCCAGCCTTCGAAAAGGAAAATGGTGCGAATGAGTTTCTGGTTGGCGCCCATGCTTTGCAGAATGGCAATATCGTCTTTCTTATCGATAATAAGCATGGAGAGCGATCCCAGAATGTTGAATGAAGCGATAACTAAAATGAAGGCCAGGATGAAAAAAATGGCCCATTTTTCGGATTGCATTACCCGGTAAAACAGCTCGTGCTGTTCGAATTGTGTTTTTACCGCAAACTGGTTGCCTACCCGCTGTGCAATTTCTTTTTTTATGTCGTCCTGTGAGATTCCCTGGTTCAATTTAACCTCAATGGCACTCACCCGGTTGTCCATCTGGAATAATTCGCGGGCAAAACTGAACGGAACCAGCACGTATTTTGAATCAATTTCCTGTTGATTGGCGAATATTCCGGAGGCATAAATGGTACTGTGGCTGAAAGTGTTGTCCATCGTCGGACGTCCGTTAGCTCCTTTTTTCAACGCGTAAACATGAATAGCATCCGAAAAATTGAGTCCAACCGACAGGTAATATGCCACGCCTTGTCCCACCAATGCAAACGGAGCCTGATTGGCTTCCAGCAAAAAACGGCCACTGGTTATGCTGCTGGTATCGAGCCGCGATACTTCGTTATAATTAACCGGTACGCCTTTAAGAGTGGCAAAATACTTCTGATTGCCATACATCAAAAAAGCGTCTTCTTCGATGATCGGAGTAACGGCTGCAACTCCGGGCACCTGTTTGATTGATTCGATATTGATACTATTCTGCTCGAATGGCTTGCCTTTTACTGTGCTTGTAATTTTAATATCAGGGTCGAATGTTGAAAAGAGCGATTTAATGGAGAAATCGAGACCGTTGAAAACCGACAAAATCACTACCAGTGCAAATGTGCCAACGGTAACTCCGGCAACCGATATTCCGGAGATGATGTTGATTACATTTACTGATTTTTTTGAAATCAGGTATCGGCGGGCGATATAAAAGGCAGTTTTCAATGGGTATTTAGGTTTCTGTTATTTCCAGGCTTTTACAATCAGGCCGGTACCGCTTTTGTGTTTCAGGCCAAGGTCGAAAAAATTCAGAACCAGGGCAAAAGGGAAGACAACCAGATAATAAAACGGAAGAATAATAAAGAAAAGCTTGCTTGCACCCAACATCAGAATGGGATATTTCATCGATAGCTTCCACGAGATTTTACCCGGATTTCCGTAGGAATAGCGAGCTTCTACTTTCGAGAATCCAACCGATTTCAGCTTGTTTTCAATGTCAGCGATATTGTAACCGTCGCGAACATGTTCGTCAATAAATCCGTGTGCTCCTTCTTCATGATCGTGGTCGTGCGAATCGGATCCTCCCTGGTCAGAAGGAGTTGAAATCAGCAAAAGGCCTCCGTTTTTCATCGATGCAAAGAAGTTCCGGAAAACCTGCACATCTTCTTCAATATGTTCCATCACATCAACCGAAAGAACCAGATCGTATTTGTTGGGTTCCTGAAACTGAGTGAGGTCGGCCAGCTCAAATTTAACACGATTGGCCAGACCAGCTTTAGTCATAAACCGGTTACAATCTTCAATCTGTTCGGGTTTAATATCAACGGCTTTTACCTCAGCTTTCGGAAACCAGCTGGCCATTCGATAGGTATATTGGCCAAATCCCGAACCGGCGTCCAATATGGCTTTCACTTCGGGAGCAGTGCGGGTTCGGCGACGCAGTTCTTTGCGGATATGCCATGCCCGAAGCAACAGCAAATCGAGCAACTGGTAAAACAGCTTGCGCAATATGGGAGTCTGGTTAAATACTTTACCAAGAGAGCGTTTAATCGGATCGTATTGCATCGTTACGTTTGAAGTTTAAAGTTATATGCTTAAAGTTGGAGTGTTCGTCCAAAGTAAATAAGTCAAAGACTTAGTCCTAAAATTTTGAACTACTCTTTCAGCAACCGGTCGATGTTGTCGATATAATCAAGACTGTCGTCGATATGAAAATCGAGCTGTGGAACAATCCGGAGCTGTTTGCCAACTTTCATTCCGAGTAAACCTCTGATGCGCGACTGGTGCTGTTTGATTTCGAGCAAAGTTGCGCTGGCCTTTTCTGACGGGAAAATGCTGAGATAAGCCCTGGCTACCGACAAATCGGGCGAAATGCGAACATTGGTTACACTTACCATTATTCCGTGAAACAGGTCTTTTCCTTCTTTTTGCAAGATGTCAGCCAGGTCTTTTTGAATCAGGCGTGATATTTTTTGTTGACGAGTTGTTTCCATCGTATCTGTTTTTAAATATTAAGCGCTCAAAGGTAGTTAAGTATTTACCATTAACCAATTGACAATTTTACAAATTCAAAACGATTCAAACAGTTTGACCTGCCGGACGGTTTATTTTAGTTAAGTTCGCAACCTGAAAATATTTTCGCTTTTAACTTTTTTCGTGATTTCATGGCAGGACTTTTTGATTATAGCCTTTGGGGACTTTTTCTGGCCAGTTTTCTTGCTGCGACAGTTGTTCCCTTCAGCTCCGAAGCCATACTTACATTTCTGATTGCCAATGGAACAGATGTGACATCGGCTGTTTTGGTGGCTACTGCCGGAAACTGGCTGGGCGGTATGAGCAGTTTTGTTATTGGCTATATGGGCAAATGGGAATGGATTGAAAAATATCTGCGTGTGAAACGCGAAACCATTGAGAAGTGGCACAATCGGTTGTATAAGCGTGGTGCTGTTTTCGCCTTTTTAAGCTGGGTTCCGGCGGTTGGCGACATATTTGCAGTTGGATTGGGTATTCTGCGCGCCAACATCTGGATTACAGCATTGGCCATGCTTGCCGGTAAATTTGTCCGGTACGTGGTATGGGCCTGGCTTACGGGGCTGATGTTTTGATTTACTTTTCCAAATTACTTTTCTCAATTGCAATTCCGTTTTTCGCACAAACCGGAATAAAAAATATAAATCATAAAATATTTGTACGCTCTAATCGTCATTCGAAGAGTGAAATATGAACTGATGGATTCAGGGTTTCAGAACCCATGAGCTATTCCAAATTCTTTTACCGTTAGAAATCAGTCATTCACCTATTGATTTTGCACTATCATCTAGCCGGATTGCCCTGTTTTGTGTCAAAATCAGGAACTTTGGCACGGAAGATTAACAAACACTTTACATTCAGGAAACGTTTCTAGTCAAAAACGTTTCCTATTTTTGTTCCGAAATTAATAGTAAAGTCAAAATGAGCGAAGAATCGAATTTTAATGATCCAAAATTTTTAGAACTGATGGACAAGATTGTGGCCATGTTCTTCGAGTTTGGAATCAGAAATTTAAATATGGACGATATCAGCCGAAATCTTGGAATCTCGAAAAAGACGCTGTATCAGTATTTCAAAAGCAAAGAGGATTTAATCGAAAAGCTTTTTGAATACGATGAGATAAAATGGGAGAAAGAATTTTCAAAAGTCAAGATTGAGGAATATAATGCCATTGAAATCTTATTTCATGCCAGTTCGATGATTGCAAAAGAAATGAGCAGGTTAAATCCAAAGCTTAAATTTGAATTAAAAAAGTACTATGAACCACTGTATAATCAGGCATTTGCACGTAAGCAGGTTCAGATTTTTAACCAGATCAGCAAAAATACCCAAAAGGGCATTGCAGAAGGTCTTTACCGGAGCGATGTAAATGTTGAGCTCACGGCAGGCCTTTATGTCAAGAATTTGGTTGATATGAATAATCAGGAGTTCTGCTTTATTGAGAACATCACTTTTGAACAGATTTTTGAAGTGATGTTCGAATCGCACATCAGGGCGATTTCAACTGCTGAAGGAATTGCCTATTTCGAAAAACGAAAGGCCGAAATTACAGGAATGAATAAAAATTAATAACCACATAAAGACAACAACGCATGTTTAGAAAACAGAAACAAACTCTTCTGCTGGCAGGAATACTTCTTTTGGGAGGATGGTCTGCCGGAGCACAGGAACCAGCCAGGCTATCGCTTCAGGATGCCCTGAAACTGGCTTTGCAACAAAACACCAACATTTTGAACTCGGAACTCGACCTGAAAATGGCTCAGAAGAAAATCTGGGAAACGACCGCTTCGGGATTACCGCATGGTGAGGTTAAATCGGCGTATTCGTTTTACCCGAAAGTTCCGACTTTACCTGCTACTTTCTTCGATCCGAATGCAGGCCCTAACGAAGTAATTGAGCTGGGTGTAAAGCAGAACATTGTAACCGACATTACTGTTTCGCAGCTTATTTTTAGCGGATCGTACTTTGTGGGTTTGCAGGCTGCCAAAGTGTACTACGGCCTTTCCAAGCAAAATCAGGAAAAGGCTAAGCAAGATGTAATTGAGACCGTTATCAATACGTACAACATGATTCAGCTGGCTGAGGAGAGTAAAAAAATCCTGGCGCAAAACCTCGAAAACATCAACAAAACCCTTTATGAAGTTTCAGAAATGAACAAACAGGGTTTCTTGGAAAAAACCGATGTTGATCAGCTTGAACTGACCGGGAACACCATTCGCAACGCAATAAACCAGGTTGACAGTAACCTCGAAATGGCTTACCGACTGCTTAAAATTCAGTTAGGGCTGGAAGACAACGCTAAAGTTGAGCTTACCGATCAGGTTGAATCAGACGAATCGCTCACCAAATCGAGCCTCCAGCTAATTTCTGAGCCATTCAATATCGATCGTAATGTCGATTATCAACTGATTCAGACTTCGGAAAAAGCCGCCAAGCTTGAATTAAATCTGGCTAAAACCAGCTTTTTGCCCACTATTTCAGGATTCTACAACCATACTGAAAAGATGAAATCGCCGGCATTCGATTTTGCCCCGAAAGACCTTATTGGTGTAAATGTGAGCCTTCCTCTTTTCAGTACAGGCGAAAAACTGGCTGTTGTTTCTCAGAAACGGATGGCGCTAGAAAAGGCTCAGAATACACGGAAATATGTTTCGAGCAGTCTGGCGATGCAGGCCACCCAGTACCAGAGCGACTTAAGATTGAAACTTGAAAAATATCAGAACCAGGTGAAAAGCAAACAGCTGTCGGACGATATTTACCAACGGACTCTTGAAAAATACAAACAGGGAGTAGCTTCGAGCATGGACCTGATGAACAGTCAGAATCAATACCTTACCAATCTGACCAACTATTATCAAAGTATTTTCGATCTGGAAAGTTCGAAGTCGCAACTCGAAAAACTGTACAACATCAATCAGGATATTAAATAGTTAGCCGGTTGATTTTCTAATTGTAAAAAATATCAAATACTATAAACAATGAAAAAGATTATTATTTATTCAGCATTGGCAGCTTTGTTGGCTTCGTGCAGTGCCACCACCGACAAAAAAGCTGAGCTCGAAAAACTGAAAACACAACGCGAACAATTAAACACGCAAATTGCACAACTCGAAGCCGAAATTAATCCGGGCGGAGCTAAAGCTGAAGAAAAGGCAGTTACAGTTAAAACAACCGATGCCGCTGAATGCGTATTCAACCATTACATTGAAGTGCAGGGAACAGTTGACGGAGACCAGAATATTGCTGTAAGTCCTCAGTCGGCCGGAATTGTGACTGCTGTGTATGTAAAAGAAGGATCGCCGGTTAAAAAAGGACAGGTGATGGCCGAACTCGATGCTCAGGTTTTGAAACAATCGCTCGAAGAAGTGAATACCCAGCTCGTTTTAGCCAACAGTATCTTCCAGAAACAAGCTGCCCTTTGGGAAAAGAAAATTGGAAGCGAAGTTCAGTATCTCCAGGCAAAGGCTAGCAAAGATGCCCTTGAACAACGCGCCAATACCATCAAAGAACAAATTCAGATGGCCAAAGTTATTTCACCGATCAGCGGTACAGTTGAAAGCGTTCCGCTTCGCGTGGGCCAGATGGCTTCACCAGGAATGCCAACTTCGACCATTCGCGTAATTAACATGAATGTTGCCAAAATATCGGCCGATGTTGCTGAAACTTATGCAACACGCATCAAAAACGGAAACGATGCAGTGGTTAGTTTTCCTGATCTTGGAAAAGATATTGAAAGTAAGCTGAATTTCACCAGCCGTTTTATCGACCCAACCAACCGCACATTTAAAGTGGAATGCCGGGTGTCTTCAAAAGATGTTGAATTACGTGCAAATATGATTGCTTACATCAAGATTAAGGATTACACCAACGAAAAGGCATTCTGTTTACCAGTAAACTATGTGCAGAGCAACCAGGACGGAAAATTCGTTTATGTGGCCAAACAAAACGGAAATGAATGGAGTGCTGAAAAACGTATCGTGAAAACCGGAATGGATTACAACGGAATTATTGAAATCCTTGAAGGAATCTCGGCTGGCGACAAAATCATTACTTCCGGCTTTCAGGGCTTGAACGCCGGCGAAAAAGTAGTTTTCTAAAAACAAACAAAACAGACTAATCATGTCGAAAGAAAATAAGTTTAAAGAATTTTTTGCGACTAGCTGGGCGATCGATAACCGGACGAGTATTTATGTACTTGCTGTCCTGATATCGTTACTTGGAATGATGAACTATTATTTCATCCCGAAGGAAACATTTCCGCAGGTAATCATTCCATACATCGTCGTTAGTACGCCATATCCGGGCACTTCGCCCGAGGACATGGAAAACCTGGTTACCCGTCCAATCGAGAAGCAATTGAAATCGATTTCGAATGTAAAAAACATAACCAGTAATTCCGTTCCCGATTTCTCTTCCATTCTTGTTGAGTTTGAACCCGATTTATCGATTGAAACGGCAAAACAACGTGTACGCGATGCCGTTGACAAGGCCAAATCTGATCTTCCGACCGACTTGCCGTCCGATCCGGACATTATGGACATTGACATTTCGGCAATGCCGGTAATGTTCCTGAATATTTCAGGAAACTACGACCTGGTTAAACTGAAACATTATGCCGAAATTGCCCAGGACCGCATTGAAGGATTAAAGGAAATTACTCGCGTTGACATTGTTGGCGCACTCGACCGCGAAATACAGATTGATGCCGACATTTTTAAAATGCAGGCTGCAAAAGTTACTTTCGGGAATATTGAGCAGGCTGTTGCCATGGAAAACCTCACTATTTCTGGAGGAAACCTGACCAACCATGGCACCCGCAACACCGTTCGTATTAAAGGACAATTTACCGATGTGGAAACTATCCGGAATATTGTGGTTCAATCGTCGAGTGGTGCAATGGTAAAACTGGGCGACATTGCCGAAGTGAACGATAGCTTTGCCGAGCAGGCCAGTTTTGCAAGGCTCGATGGAAAGAATGTAATTACACTGAATGTGATTAAAAAGAGTGGAGCAAACCTGCTCGACGCTTCTGATCAGATTAAGGAAATTGTTGCCGACCTGAAAGCCCGTGAATATCCGAAAGACATGGAGGTTACCATTACCGGCGACCAGAGCCGTTTTACCCGTAACACACTCGAGGAGCTGAATAATACCATCATCATTGGTTTTATCCTGGTTACCATCGTGCTGATGTTCTTCATGGGCCTCACCAATGCCTTCTTCGTAGGGTTGTCGGTTCCGTTATCAATGTTCGTAGCTTACATGATTATCCCAGGGCTGGGCTTCACCATGAACATGATTGTGATGTTCGCCTTCATCTTTGCCCTCGGTATTGTGGTTGACGACGCCATTGTGGTTATTGAAAATACCCACCGGCTCCATCGTTTCAATCCCGATATAAATGTTGCAGCCAAAAAAGCCGCCGGCGAGGTATTCCTTCCGATTTTATCGGGAACCTTAACCACGCTTGCGCCATTCTTTCCGCTGGCTTTCTGGCCTGGAATTGTAGGGCAGTTTATGCACTACTTGCCTGTAACACTGATTATAACGCTGTTTGCCTCGCTGTTTGTAGCCTACGTGTTTAACCCGGTATTTGCGGTTTCGTTCATGAAGCACGAGTACGACAAGGAATTCCAGACTGGAACTACCTGGCGAAAACTGAAAATTTCGACCATTGTAATGGCAGCATTATCGGTATTCTTTTACCTGGTTTATTTCATGGCCAAATCTCCGGTGGCATTTACCATGGCCAACATCCTGATGCTTGCCGTGTTGCTGATTCTTCTTTTCCACTTCGTGTTGAAGAAAATGATCAGTAATTTTCAGGAAAAGACATGGCCGTCGATTATGGCTTATTACGAAAGACAGTTGCGTTGGGTCCTTAAAGGTACCCGTCCAATCTGGATTTTATTTGGTATGATTGGTTTGTTTTTCGTTACCATGTTTGCTACCGGAATAGCTAAGCCAACCGTGTTGTTCTTCCCCGATGGTGATCCGAACAGCGTATTTGTGTACATCAAAATGCCCGGAGGAACTCATCAGAATGTAACCGACAGTGTTACCAGGGTAGCCGAAGCACGTGTTTACAAAGCTATTGGTCAGAATAATCCTGATGTAGAATCAGTTATTTCGAACGTTACCATTGGTGCTGAAGAAGAAGGTTTCACCTCATCAGGAAATCCGTTTAACAGAGGTAAGGTAACAGTCAACTTTGTTGAGCATAAATTCCGTACAACCGGAATCTCGACAACTCAATATCTGGAAAAAATCAGGCAGGAAGTGGCCAACATAGCTGGTGCCGAAATCACAGTTGATAAAGAACAGAACGGACCTCCAACCGGAAAGCCAATCAATATTGAGGTTACCAACGAAAACCTGGAAACCCTGATTAGCGATGCATATGCATTCCGCAATTATATCGATTCGCTGGATATTCCTGGCGTGGAAGAGTTAAAAACCGATTTCGAGATGAACTCTCCTGAAATCATTATTCAGATTAACCGCGACAGGGCTCAGCGACTGGGTATTTCAACCGGCCAGATTGGTATGGAAATCCGCACAGCACTTTACGGCAAGGAGATCTCGAAACTGAAACAGGATGAGGATGAATATCCGATTATGCTTCGTTATACAAAAGCAACCCGCGACAATATCAATTCATTGGTAAACCTTCAGATTACCTATCGCGATATGAACAGCGGAATGCTGCGCAGTGTGCCGTTGTCAACAGTTGCCAGAATCGATTATACCTCATCGTATGCAGGAATCAAGCGTCTCGATCAGAAGCGTGTGATCACCGTTTACTCGAATGTACTATCCGGCTATTCGGCTAACGATATTGTGCCGATCATCAAACGCGAAGCCAATACATTCGCCTTGCATCAGGGTACAACAATCAAGTTAACCGGAGAACAGGACGATCAGGCCGAAACCGTTGCTTTCCTTCTGAAAGCCATGATTATCGCTATTGGTGCAATCTTCTTTATCCTGATTACCCAGTTCGGATCGGTTGCCAAGTCGATGATCATTTTGAGTGAAGTTGTCTTCAGTATCATTGGTGTACTGCTCGGTGTCATTATCTTCCGAATGGATATCGTAATCATGATGACCGGATTGGGAATCGTTGCCCTGGGTGGTATCGTGGTTCGAAACGGAATTCTTATTGTAGAATTTATTGATGTTAAGAAGAAAGAAGGAATGCCGACGCGGCGCGCCATTATCGAAGGTGGTAAAACCCGTATCACTCCGGTTATTCTTACTGCAACAGCAACCATGTTGGGATTAGTTCCACTGGCTGTAGGTCTGAATATCAATTTCGCTACAATCTTCACCGAGCTGAATCCGCATATTTATTTCGGTGGCGACAACGTGGCATTCTGGGGTCCGCTGGCCTGGTCAATCATATTCGGGTTAAGTTTTGCAACGTTCTTAACGCTGATGTTTGTTCCTGCTTTGTATGAGCTGGATTACACCATCAGGTTGAAACTGAAAAGACGGAAAAACCTAAAGCGCATCAAAGCTTTGAGTAAATAATATTTCAGGAAACAAAGGCGAAGAGGCTGGCTCTGGTGAGAGTCAGCCTCTTTTGTTATTTGCTTTTGGGTCGGTAAAGTTCCTGATGGGTTTCCCTGATCAGATCAACCAGCGGAATGTCTTGCGGGCAGTGGTTTAGGTCTATTTTCCGGAGATTTTCTTCGGTTGGAAAATGTCCCGGAAACCAATGGTCTTTTTCCTGAAACATGTTGTAGCGGTATAACCCGAATTCTTTCATATCGTAGCATTTCCAAAGTGTTCGAAACCGGAGTATCTCCGGAATATTCAGGCCCGAAGGATCATTTTCCATGACATAAGCATCGAATCCCGAGTACGGATCGAGCAACTTTTGGTCGTCGAGTACTTGCTTTATTCTTGCGTCTTCGGCTGAAAATGGCGATGGAGCAGGGAAGATCCCGTTGATGTGCTCGAAACTTGCTGTTACTGGCAATCCAAAAGTCAGGGTGTGAATAGCCGAATGACTCAGGCAAAAACGGGCATTCCACTGAATGGGGTGCAGTGGAGCGGTCAATTCAGTGAGCTTTTGCGACGGCCTGAAAAGCTGGCCGCCTTTATCGTTGGGCGAAATAATGAATACACCCATATCTTTTGATTCGGCCAGATCGATAGCCGGTTTATTTCGCTGGAAAAAGTAATAATAATGCAGGTTTACAAAGTCGAACAGGTTGGTTTCAATGGCCTGAAGAATCACATCCAGCGGGGCATGCGTGCTGAACCCGACATGTTTGATGATTCCTTCTTCTTTCATCTTCAGCAATTCTTCAACCGGTCCGCCTTTGGAACAGGCTAAATCAAGCAAAGCAGGTGTATTAATGCCATGCCATGCATAAAAATCGAAATAATCGGTTTTAAGAGCTTTTAGCTGAAGCGAAACCAACCTTCGTGTATCTTCTGCTGTTTTCGGATTTCCTTTGGTCATCAAAAAGTACGAATCCCGTTTAACTTGGAGTTCGTCGTTCAGAACGCGTCCGTAAGCATGTTCGCTTTTACCATATCCGTATGCCGTTTCAATTAAGTTGATTCCTTGCGCCAAAGCTTTCTGGACAGTGTCGCGGCATTGCTCCAGCGTGTCCTGTGGAATTTCGTTGCGAGGTTCGGCCGATCCATGTTTGTACCGCATTCCTCCAAGGGTAATTACACTCACCATTTTGTTGGTTTTTCCAAAACGGCGGTACTCCATTTTTGGGCGGTAAATCGTTAAGTTCTTAAAATCCATAACTTAAAAATGAGCTGAATCAATTGCAGCCATTTTCAGAAAGGCTTC
>JAJZSZ010000115.1 GCA_021849365.1 Bacteroidota bacterium
CGTACAGGTATCGACTTCACATACTACAACGAAACAATCAATAACCAGATTGGTACTATTCCAATTCCTAATGAATCAGGATATTCTTCAATGATTTCGAACATTGGTTCATTGACAAACAAAGGGGTTGAAGTTTCACTTCGTGTAGTTCCGGTTAAAACCCGCGAATTCGAATGGGAATCAACTTTCAACTACTGGAAGAACAAAACCATGATTTCAAACCTTCGTCCTGAAGTAGGTGAATACAAAACTCTTGGTGGTGATATCGCTTACGGAAACTTCCGTGTTGGTTCGGTAGCTTACGAAGATGGTGAATATGGTATCCTGATGTCGGACACCAAACCGCTGGAATGGAACAACACATCTGATCCAAACGATCCACGCAACGGAATGAAGGTTTTAACATGGAACGATACCCGTCGCGGTGCCTACTATACACGCAGCAACAAACCTGAAAAAGTTGGTAAAATTCAACCAGACTTTGAAGGATCGTGGAACAACCAGTTCACATATAAAAACCTTTCAGTAGCAGTACTGTTGGATGCTCGTTTTGGTGGTTACATTGCTTCGTATTCTAATAAATATGGTACTGCCTACGGTTACCTCGAAACTTCGTTGGCTGGTCGCGATGCCGAATATGGTGGTCTTGCCTGGACAACTAATTATGCCGATTCAAAAGGACAGCAGTTTGTTGACGGTGTTATTCCTGATGGAGTTTTCGCAGCCGGACAAAAAGTTACTGCTCCAAACGGACAGGTTGTTAATGTTGGTGGTTTAACCTACAAAGAAGCTATGGATAAAGGTTATGTTGAACCTACCCATGCAAGTTATTTTACATACAGAAACAATTCATGGAGTACTGGTGTAATCAACGACGACTGGTTTAGCGAAGTAAATTATATTGCCGTTCGTAATATTTCGGTAAGCTATACTTTGCCAGCTTCACTGGCTCGCAAAATTAAAGCTACTTCACTTTCAGTAGCCCTGAATGCCCGTAACATTGGTTACCTGTATAACTCGCTTCCAAACCACCTGAACCCTGAAAGCTTCCGTGGAACTTCAAGTACTGAATCGTTCCGTGAACGTTCTTTCAGCCCATACACAGCTTCATACACTATGACTTTATCGGTAGGTTTTTAATCTCATAAACATTAGCAAACATGAAAAATACATATAAAATAGCAGCTGCACTTTTTCTCATGATTGGGTGGGGGTGCGATAAAGATAAATTTGCCGAGTTAAATTCAAACCCATCTACCGTTTCAACTCCTGATTTGCGGTTCTCGGTTGCTACTTCTATCGACCAGATGTACTCGAACGACTATACAACCTGGTTCTACAACAACTTCTCGTACATTTATCCATGGACTCAGGTAACCTCGAAACAGGGCGGAAACAGTTCCGACTTTGTTGATATGGGACCTTCAGCCAGTTTCGATCTTTATTCAAGATTGTTTACTCAAACACTGGATGTTCGCACAGTTATCGACAAAATGGCTGAACCTGAAAAATCATCATATCAGGCAATGCGTGCAATGACTTATGCAACACAGATACTTCCTGCAATGCACAATACTGATAACAATGGTTCATTGGTTTATACCGAAGCAGGTTTGGCTCCATATACCAATCCACCGCTGTTAACTCCGGTTCTCGATAACCAGAGCAAACTTTTCACAACCTGGTTGAAAGAGTTGAACGATGCAATTAACGTATTGTCAACTGCTAAAAATCAGGTTAGTTTAGGTTCTCAGGACGTAATTTACGGTGGCGACTATACCAAATGGGCAAAATTCTGCAACTTGTTAAAGCTTAAAATTGCTGCACGTCTGGTTAATCAGGATCGTGCTCAGGCTTTAAAAATTGCTGCTGAAGTTGCTTCTTCTCCGGTAGGATATATGGATGGTTTAGGCGACGATTTCGTTTACCAGAAAGGTATTAAATACTATGGAACCGGAAACGGAATGTGGATTGGCTTTGCAGGTAAAAACCTGGTTGACTTCATGGTTGGAAACAAGGACCCACGCGTTCGTTTTATTTTTGAAAAGAATGCATTCAATGCCGAAGTTGTTCAGGCTTTCCTTGATGCCGGAAAAGCATTGCCTCCATATGTTGCCCAATATGCAAATGTTGATGCCAATAAAAAATTCACTGGATGGAAGGCTCCGGGCGAACCTTGGGTACGTTATCATGGTGCTCCTGTTTCTCCTGATGCAAAACAAGATCCGGCAAACAACATTTACTTCAACCAATCGGAGTTGAACCGACTGACTGTGGGTGGTGTGCAGAAAACATATGCTTCAACATCGCTTTACTCTGAAAAAATGGTTCGTACAACTTACGATTATACCTATCCAACCAAACCTGGTGGCCGTGTAATCGAACTGAAAGACAACGATCCGGGCTTGAATGTACTTCTGGGTAGTTCTGCCGAAACCAATCTTTTACTTGCTGAATTCAAACTTTTGGGAGCTTCTTTGCCAAAATCGGCACAGGAATACTTCAATAAAGGTGTTGAGTTGTCGATTTTAAGAATGGATGCATTGGCTAAAAACAACCAGATGCCATATTATAACAACGACCCGGTTTACACCAACACCGAAGAAGCAGAAGCTGCTGCAACTAAACTGCGCAGTGGCGAAATTGCCGATTTGTTGGCAAAACCAATCTGTAATTTGGCAACCGACGGCTTGGAAAAAGTGTACATTCAGCAGTATATCAACTATATGAATACTCCTGGCGATGTTTGGACAACTGTTCGTCGTTCTGGTGTTCCAAAAATTGGTAGCTCATACCTGGCTTGGGAAAAATTCACCAACGGTGGCAACGAAATGGCAATTCCCCGTCGTTTTGTAATTACCATGCCTGGTAAAGATGATATTAATTATGCAAATAAAATGGCAGCTATTACCGAACAAGGTATTACTCCTGCTGTTTTGGATCCGATCAAACTGAACACTGAAAGATTCTGGTTCGATAAAACCAATCCTCAATACGGTGCCGGTCCTAAATAGTTAATTTGGTAAAATAGAAAAGGTTATTGAAAGACCGTCTCGCATTTATTTGAGACGGTCTTTTTTTCACTCGAAAATAGCATGGTTAATAATTTGAATAATGTGTGCTCTCGTGAAACTCTCATGCCAGAGTAATTCAACTTAGACCCATATTTTCATTCCTTGTTTGTGCCGTCATGTTAGAAATCATTTCTGCGGCATGTTCGTTTTACCCAAACGCGACAAACAATTAATTTTACATCAACGAAAACCGAAAAACATGAAAAAATTTCTGATGCTTATTCTACAGATTGGCTTTTTTGTCAACTGTTATGCTGCACCAAAGAAACCAGCCAATCAATACGAAATAGTATATCAAACCGTGGTTAACGGACAAGCGCGAACTGATGGACCTAAAACAAAGGTTTTGTGTTCGGCGACGGCATCGCGGTCTTGGGCCGAAAGCGACAACCGCCAATTGTTGCCCACGGTTGCCAAAGAAACAAGCTATGTCGATTACCAGGCAATGAGAACTTACCAGGTAGCCCTTTTTTCTGACGGAAGAAAAATACATACTCCAACGCCTTTTGCGGAATATCCTGAATTAACTGAGACCGGCGAAAGTGCGGTGATTCTGGGCTACAACTGCAAACACGTGAAAACTTCGCTCCGTTCAAATTCCATCGATATTTGGTACACCACCGATTTGGGTGTGAACGGTACGCCATCAATGGGATATGGTTTACCAAAAGGATTAGTTCTGAAAATTGTACGGAACGGAAATTACGAACTGGTTGCTTCTGAAATTAAACCGCTCAAAAAAACAGAGGAAACAGCCATTCTTCCAGCTGATTTGGGCGAAAGTCTGGATTTACCTTTGTACAAGCACCGGATGACCGATGCCCTGATTACAACCGTTTCAGTATTTAATAATGAACAAATCAGCTTTGGAAACGAAATTACCAACCCAACTGATCCGGAGTCGGAAAAGACTTTTAAATTCTCAGCAGGAACAGTACTCCTGAAAAAAGTAAAATTACCGGTAGTTGCTGATGATACGCAGCTTTTTATTGAATTATATCAGCATTCGAATGGCGACGCATATGATCGCACAGGTTCGGTCTTTATGGTTCCGCTCGACAATGAGAAATCGTTTCTTGATGGTTTGCGTAATGGTGCAAAAAATCTCCCTTCTTTTCAGGCGCGGAATGGCAAAACCTATCAGGGCGTAGTAGCAACCAATGATTATTTGCCGCTGGTTGAGTTGATGCGCTTTTTTACCTCATTCGGAATTGGCCAGTTCAATGAAAAATCGAAGGTTTACGGCCAGCAATGGGAAGACTCCACACTATATAAACAAGATGTTTCGGAATTACTTCCGGTTATGCAGGGCGAGCGCTGGATTGGAGTTTTCATTGGTAATTACGACAAAGGTGGCCACAAAGTGAGCCTAAAACTAAAATATTACCCCGGAAGTATGGAAGTATCGGATAAGCCTTCAAAAAAATATTGGGTTTCACCATTGTTCAACACACTGAACGTTATGGAAATGTCGGGTCAGGAATACGGAACTATGTTCGAAAACGATTCGCTGAAAGTTGGTTTTGTTGTTCCGGAAGGATTGAAAAATGTACATATGCGATACATCACTACAGGCCATGGCGGTTGGGGTGGCGGCGATGAGTTCAACCAAAAAATGAATACTATATTGCTCGACGGGCAGTTACTCTTTCAGTTCACTCCATGGCGAAGCGATTGTGCCACGTTCCGTCGTTTTAATCCAGCATCTGGCAATTTCTGGAATGGCGTTACATCGAGCGATTACAGTCGCTCTGGTTGGTGTCCCGGCACAGCAACCAATCCGGTTTATTATCCGGTTTACAACTTAACTCCTGGTAAACATCAGGTAAAAGTTGCTATCCCGCTAGGAAAGAACGAAGGTGGAAGTTTCAGTTCGTGGAATGTTTCCGGAGTTTTGATTGGTGAATTTGAATAATGAGACTTGGTTTAATAAAAATCGCAGAGATTGACGACTTGATTGTCAGCTCTGCGATTTTTGTATTTAAGGTTTTAGTCTTAAAATAGGAACAAGAGCCTAAATAATGGCTGAAAAAGTTGTACTTTTGTAGCCTTGCTACTCGGGGATGACTGGTTTTGACAGCGGGTAGAAGAGGTATGTAAGCATGCCGGGCCTTGATCGCACAGCCCGTAAATCTCGGCGGTCGAACCATAATTGGCGAAAATAACTACGCTCTTGCTGCGTAATCGAACTAAGTAGATTACACTTTATTCCGGCACTAGGTGCTGGAACGAGACATCACCCGGGTGCTAATGCCCTGAAGCGGCCCGATCCGGTGGTGCAAGTAAATCGGGGATAGTCGGAATTCTTCCTTGTGATTTCGGCGAAACTTAAGAGGATAAGGTAAAAGTCGGTGGCCCTGATCCAGCTTTTATTCGAAAACCAAGTCTGGGGATAAGCATGTAGAAAGCATATTGCTTCCTCGTTTGGACGCGGGTTCGACTCCCGCCATCTCCACAGAAACTGAATCTGATAATTAGAAAATCCTGCAAATCGGAAAATTTGCAGGATTTTTTGTTCTCAACTAAATTAATGTTTTTCGGATACTTGTTTTATCTCAATTTCGGAGCTAATCATCTCTTTTTTATTCGATTCTGGATAAACATTCTATATAAAAGTAAGTTAAATTGAGCAGTTTTTACCTAAGAAGAGCCATTACATATATGTAATCATTTGAATGTTTCAATAGTTTCCGTATCTTAAACAACTAAAAATACTAAATTTGAGTCGTTCTATTAACTCGTCTGTTTACCTGATAAAACACAGTCTATGGAGCCAAGAAGAATAGAAGAGGCCTGCTTAAAATGTAAAGATCGATGCTGTGCCCGTTGTTTTGACGACGGGGATGAGAATATTTTCAACTGCCTGACTACAGATGAACTGGAAATGTTGGTAAAGGAGAAGAGGCATGTTGTATTTAATGCTGGTGAAACGATACTGAAACAAAATACATCGGCCAGTCACGTTGTGTGCATCAAACGTGGACTTGCCAAAATTATAGCAGAAGGAGAGAGCGATAAGAAGTTAATCCTTCGCCTTGTTGCTAATCACGCAATTTTGACTGGAGGAGGTATATTTATTGATGAGATAAGGCATTTTACCGTTCAGGCAGTTACCCAAGTTGAGTGCTGTTTTATCGATTCGGAAAAAATATATGAATTAGTGTCAAACAATAGCCGATTCGCTTTCGAACTTTTAAAGCTCAACAACCAGCAAAATATACAGATGCTGAATAATCTGGTAGGAATTACGCAGAAATATATGCCTGGACGCGTTTCCGATTTGCTGTTGTATCTCAAGAACGAGATCTTCCTTAGTAATCCATTTGATACCCGATTGTCAAGGCAGGAATTAGCCGATATGACAGGGATGACCATGGAAAGTTTTATACGGATTTTGAAGGAATTTAAGTCTTCAGGAATTATAGCTGTTGACGGAGCCAATATTCATGTTCTTGATGAAGAGGCTTTGCAAATGATCAGCAGAAAGGGTTAAATTTTTTTTGATCAATTAAATTGACATTTGTCAATAATATTTCTGTCTTTAATCAGGATAACGACTTTTAAACATCAATTCCCTGAATTCAGAATAATCAGTTAAGGTTTCTATTTTAGCCATGTATTAAAACGTTTAATTATATGAAACGTGAGGAAAATAATAGTAACCTTAACATACTTATTCTATGAAACTTAACAATTTTTCCAAGCTTTTGCTTTCTGCATTTGTTGTCATGAGTTTAGCTTCTTCATGCGTTAAGGAAGGACCAATGGGATTAACAGGTCCTGCCGGAGCCAATGGTAAAGATGGTAAAGATGGCACCGATGCCAACCAGACATGTAAAATGTGTCATACTCCTTCAAGTGTTGATTTAATTTCAACCCAGTATCAGTTCTCGAAACACGAGTATGGTGAAGCTGCATTCGAAGAAGCTGGTAATACAGGTTGTACTCCATGTCACGCCCAGGAAGCATTTAAATATGTTGTAGCCAATAAAGTTCCTGCAACATTCACTAAAAATGCCACAACCGGAAGATGGTCGAACGATTATAATACTGTAGCTACTGCAGCTTACGGTGAAATTGGTTGTTCTACCTGTCACAGTTCATTGCATGCAACTTACGGAAGTGCTGACATTGCTTTGACAACTGTTGCTCCGGTATCTATGACCATGTGGGGTGGTGCAAAAACTATCGACCTGAAGGCTGACGGTGGTTCAAGTAACCTTTGCGTTAAATGTCACCAGCCACGTCCTCAGACCAATTTACAGACTGGTAACGTTCAGGATTATGTAGGTATCGCTTCTAATCCAACCGTTTTAGCTTACGATGCTGATAATGATAAAGCAACAACTAATATTGTAAGACCAAGCTACCGCATGCACGTTCATTATGGAACAGTAGGTGCTATTTATGCTGGTATGGGTGGTGTTGAGTTTGCAGGAACTGAACAATACAAAAATTCAGCTCACACAACTGCTGCTTCTTGTATCGATTGTCATATGGGAGCTAAAGGAGGAAAAAGTGATGTTGTTGGACGCGCAGGTGGTCACACATTTGTTGCCAAAGGAAACTTAACTACTTGTAACGCTGCTGGTTGTCACTCAAGTGCTATAACATCTTCAAGTACTACTTTCTGGAGTACTCCACGTGCTGAAATCAAACAATTGCTTAATGACCTGGCTGCTAAATTAGCTGTTAATGGAGTAAATATTCTGAATAGAAATCCAGATTCAGAACACAATCTGTGGTACGGTTTGACAACTAACAATTACGATGGTTACTTAAATGTATATGATCCAGTGAATAATCCAAACTATGCTACCAACAATCCTGCAGGAACATTCCAAAATCCAGCTCCTTCATCTAGTTGGACAGCAGATCAGAAAGCCGCCAATGCTGCATTACCAAAATTAAGCTTGACCAATGCTCAGTACGGTGCTTTGTTGAACTTCCAGATGTGTTTGAGGGAATATAGCTTAGGTATTCACAACTATTCATATACAAAAGCGTTGTTGAAAAACTCTATTGCAATTCTTAAATAGGTTGTCATATAAGAATATAAAAAAGGCTTCTTTTGTAGAAGAGAAGTCTTTTTTTGTATAACATTTTAAAAAGAATATTATGAAAAAGCAAAGCATATTCCTTATTCTTATATTGTTGGCACTATTTCTGAATGGTTGTAAATATGATTTTATTTTACCGGTAGAGACTCCACCTGTAGATAATGGAGGACAACCAATTAGCTTCGCTACTCAGATTGTTCCGATCTTCACCGAGAAATGTAATTCATGCCATAATTCACAGGCTCCGATGTTGACAGCTAATGTTGCTTATGCTCAGGTTGTGCCAGCTTATGTAAGTACAGCTACACCTTCCGGAAGTAAGTTGTATGTTAATTCAGCCTCCGGATCGCATTATGCAAAGGTGTCAGCAACACAGGCAGCACTTATTCTCCAATGGATTACTGAAGGAGCAAAAAACAATTAGTGAAAACATTTAATATTAATGGAGATGAAAAAAAATATCATATTTATTGCACTTCTTTCCTTTATTTCTGTTTTCACTTACGCTCAAGATGAAGCTACTGAAAATAAAGAAGTAAAAGACTATCCGGTTAGTGCAACATTTGAAAGTGGAAGTCTTATTGACGCACAAACTGTTGTCATTCCAGATAAAAAGACATTGGAGATGGTTATCCAGCATAAATTTGGAACCATTGAAAATGGTCACTCAAACCTTTGGGGTTTATACGGATCATCGAATATTCGTATAGGTTTAAATTACGTGCCATGTAAAAATGTTCAGATTGGTGCCGGTATAACTAAACGTTACATGGCTTCTGATGTGAACTTAAAATGGACTGTATTGCAACAGACTCGTAAAAATACAATTCCGGTTTCGGTTGCATTGTATGGAAATATCGGTTTTGACGGAAGAAGTATCGATGCCTTTGAATCAGGAATGGTTCGCGAAGCATATTCTGGTCCAACTTATCATTACCGGTTTACTGATAGGATGAGCTACTTTTCTCAGATTATCGTTGCCAGAAAATTCAATGATTGGTTTTCGCTTCAGGCTGCAGCAAGTTTTACTCATTACAATGCAGTTCCTGAATTGTACGATCATGATAAAGTTGGTGTTCATTTTAATGGCCGGATCAAAGTTACTCCTCAGGGGTCTTTAATTTTTAACTATGATCAGCCTTTGAAAATTAAGAAAATCTCTGAAAACAGAGAGTGGACTAATCCACCAAGACCAAATATTGCTTTCGGGTATGAAATTTCAACCGGAACTCACGCATTCCAGATTTATATGGCATCAACTACATCAATTTTGCCTCAGGAAAATATGATGTGGAACAGGAATGAATTCAATAAAAAGGGTCTTGCTTTAGGTTTTGTAATTACAAGACTTTGGGCTTATTAATCTAGGGGAAATTGTATAGATAGCTTTAAGTGTTTAATGGTAATACCCGCTTTAGGGTGTTACCATTTTTTCAATAATAAACACAGTTTTTACACATCTGGTTAATGGTTTCAATTACTCCGAAGTGTATTTGATATAAATATGATAAAGAAATGAAATATAGGTTAAGCATTTTAACTTTAATAATTGTTTGTAGCATTCGTTTTGCTTCGCAAGGTCAATCGTATCAAAATGCGTTGCATCATCAGTGTTTGAAATGTCATTCGCAGCAGTCGTATTCATTCCTTAATTCGGTAACGAATAAAGAAGTTAAGCGGTTGATGAACCCGTATTATATATTGGATACGGTAGCAATGACTGCAGGTGTTCATAAACAGTTCGATTGTACCGATTGCCATTCATCAGAATATAGCACTTATCCGCATCAGGCTAACTTAAAACTTGAGCCGTTAAGCACATGTCTGGATTGCCACGGTGGAGATGAGGCTTTTGCAAGTTATCAGTTCGAGCGGATTGATGAAGAATTCAAAAAAAGTGTGCATTATAAAATATCAGGTGATAATTTTTCGTGTACTAAATGTCACAGTCAGCATACTTATAAAGCGACTGCCCGCAATAGCGACAATGTGCTCGAAATTGTTGACTACAGCAATAAAATGTGTCTCTCATGTCACAACGACATGAAAAAATATAAACTGATTTCCGGACACGAAAATCCAAAGCTGGTTCAGGTTCATGAATGGTTGCCTAATCAGGATCTGCATTTTCAGCATGTGCGTTGTATCGAGTGTCATACAGAAGTAACCGATAGTTTAATGGTTTCGCACAACATTTTAAGTAAAGACAAAGCTTTGCGAAAATGTGTTGAGTGTCACTCGGCTAATTCACGCCTGAAAGCATCGCTGTATAAATACCAGAATTTACAGAAACGTGCAGGTGATGGTGCTATTAATCCGGTTTTGGCCAACGAATCGTATGTTATCGGATCACATCAGATTCCAGCTCTTAAATTGGCCAGTATTGTGATTTTTGTTCTCGCACTGGCTGGAATAATGATACATGGTTTTTTCAGAATTATAAAAAAGAAATAAAATGTCTTCAACACAAAAAATATACTTTTATCCGCTGTGGCTTAGAATTTGGCACGGATTTAATGCCTTGGGAATAATTATACTGATTTTTACAGGTCTCTCAATGCAATCGAGTGTTGAATCGTCGCAGATTGTGGGTTTTAATATGATTGTGAATCTCCATAACATTGCCGGCATAGTGGTAGCTTTGAGTTATTTGTTATATTTCATCGGAAATATGGTAACTCCAAACGGAAAATTCTACACTATTAAAGCTCAGGGATTCTTTAAAAAGCCACTAAAACAGGCTAGATACTATGCATGGGGTATGTTCCACGGAGAAAAATATCCATTCCCGTTATCGGAGAAAAGGAAATTTAATCCACTTCAGAAATATGCCTATGTAATGGTTATGTATTTGGCTGTTCCTCTGGTAATTATCACCGGAATTGCTCTTCTGTTTCCTGAAATCATTATCGATAAGGTATATACCTTTAGTGGTGTGTTCGTTACTGCCGTTATGCATTCGACTATGGGATTTTTTATTTCCATTTTCCTGATTGTGCACCTGTATATTGCTTCCATCGGCAAATCGCCTTTAGAAAACTTCAAAAGCATTATTACCGGATGGCACCACGTTTAACCATTTAATTCAGAGTACAATTTTATATTAAAAACTAGCCGCTGAGTTGACAAATATCAGCGGCTTAGTTATAGGATAGAGTTCGGATTTTGTTGATTTTTGATGCTTATATGTGAAGATAAATTATGAGAGTGAATTATAAGCTTTTTACATCACAAAAGACAAGTAAACCCGATATAGGATCACTGATTGAAGTCCTGGGCAATTGCAGCTCGTACTCAAAAAAGTTCTTCAATTTTAATCATTCGGGCAGGTTGTTAGTAT
Source organism: Bacteroidota bacterium (assembly GCA_021849365.1). Lineage (GTDB taxonomy): Bacteria > Bacteroidota > Bacteroidia > Bacteroidales > Prolixibacteraceae > Aquipluma. The sequence continues at coordinate 11,475 of JAJZSZ010000115.1, forward strand.
CGGTTTTTCTTTTGCTGGTTGCTCTAACAAAACTGTCGGCTCAAACAAACGACGACTGCCTTTCGTGTCACGACGATTCAGGACTGAGCACAATCCGATCGGGCAAGAAGGTGTCGCTGTATGTTAAGTCTGATGCTCTTGATCATTCGGTACACAAAAATCTCGAATGCGCCTCATGTCATACTGATGCCGCGGTAAAAGAGTTTCCTCACCCTGAGCAGTTGAAACCTGTTAATTGTGGGGAATGTCACGACGATGCGAAGGAAAAATATATGCGCGGTATTCACGGTCGTGCATTTTTGGCCAACGAACCTTATGCTCCAAGTTGTAAAGAGTGTCATGGTACACATGATATTTTAAAATCGGATCAGCCTGCTTCGCGAACCTATAAAATGAATATCCCGATTTTGTGCGGTTCGTGTCATAAAGAGGGTGCTCCGGTAGCCCGGAACTACAACATTTCGCAGCACAATATTCTCGAAAATTACAGTGAAGGTATTCATGGCCAGGGTATTTATAAAAAGGGGTTGATTGTATCGGCAACTTGTAACAATTGCCATGGGAATCACCTTATATTACCGCACACTAATGTGGCATCAACCACATCGCCCAAAAATATTGCAGCTACCTGTATGCAATGCCATGCAAGGATTGAGGATGTACACACCAAAGTAATCAACAAGGAGCTT
>JAJZSZ010000116.1 GCA_021849365.1 Bacteroidota bacterium
TATCAAAAACCTATCGTCGTTATCCGATTCGCTGTCTAAACTAAATATCAGCCCGGTATTTGCTGAAATAACCTCATCTGTTGAAGGTTTAAACAAAATCATTCAAAAACTCAATACTACCGACAGCTCGGCTGGTCTATTAATTAATGACCCGGTATTGTACCAAAACCTGAATAGTTTGGCCAGTAGTCTCGACTTGCTGCTAAAAGATGTAAGAAGCAACCCGAAACGATATGTCCATTTCTCGGCATTTAATGTTGGAAAAGATGTGTACATCACTTCTAAACCACCAACTGCAGAAGAGTCAAACCAGATCATTTATAAAGTTCATCTGATTTCGAGTCCGGCGAAATTATCTACTGAATCAGCTTTATTCAAGGGATTAGGCAAAATTGAAGAAACCAAGGTGAATGAAATGTATAATTACACAGCTGGAAAAACCTCCGATTTTGAAAAAATTTCAGCATTGCTCGATGTTGCCAGAATCAATTTTCCTGATGCCAGTTTGGTGGCTTTTAAGAATGGAAGGAAGATAAAACTGGAAAAAGCAATCAAAAAATTACCGAATTAGTTATAAAACAATACTTTTTATTATTGTTAAATTATCTACAATCCTTTATTGACAAGCAGTTAAGTCTCATAATCAATTAAAGCATTGACTAACAACACTTTAGACTTATTAAAAAAATATTAAAAAAAAATATTTTTTTAATTGCCTGAGTTTTAAAGACCTCACTATATTTTGATAAAAGTCAAGCGAAAATCAATTTTTTTTCTACATTTTTTTTCACAAAATTTGATCTGGGAAAAAAATCAGGAAAAATAGTTTTGTCAAATTTTTTAATATCCGGCTCCAAAATGATTAATGATCATCGTTTGGTTTGGGATCGTTGTCTGTCCATTATTCGAGACAATGTTCCAGGCATAAGTTTTAAGACATGGTTTGAACCAATCGTTCCGGTTAATCTGGACGAAGAAGTACTAACAATACAGGTTCCCAGTCCATTTTTTTACGAATACCTCGAAGAACAGTACATTGACTTATTAAGAAAAACACTTAGGAAAGAACTTGGAACCGGAGCCAAGCTTGAGTATGTGGTTGTTATGGGTAATAACCAGAACAACTCACAACCGTACACCGTTAAATACCCAACCAACAACAACAGCAAAATTCAGAACAAACCGATGAGTATTCCTTTAAAAGTTGAAGGAAAAGCATCGATAAAAAATCCTTTTATTATTCCCGGAATCCAAAAGATTCAGATTGATCCCCAATTACGCCTGGATAATACTTTCGATAATTTTGTTGAAGGCGAATGTAACCGATTGGCCAGAAGTGCTGGATACGCTGTGTCGCAAAATCCAGGTGGAACTGCTTTTAACCCGCTGATGATCTACGGAAACTCGGGGCTTGGAAAAACGCATTTGGCTCATGCTATTGGTATTGAAGTAAAGGAACGCCACCCCGATAAGGTTGTTCTGTATGTTAATGCTAACAAATTTCAAACTCAATTTACCGAAGCTACACGCAACAATAACCGTAATGATTTTCTGAATTTCTACCAAATGATTGACGTGCTGATTCTGGACGATGTTCAGGAATTTGCCGGAAAAGAAAAAACTCAGGAAACGTTCTTCCATATTTTCAATCACTTACACCAAAGTGGGAAGCAGTTAATTCTGACTTCAGACAAACCGCCAATTGAACTGAAAGGTTTGGAACAACGCCTTCTTTCCCGTTTTAAATGGGGTTTGACAGCCGATTTGCAGCAGCCAAGTTTTGAAACGAGGATGGATATCCTGAGGCGCAAAACATATAAAGATGGTATTGAAATATCCAACGAAGTTCTGGAATACATTGCTTCGCACATCACCAATAACATCAGAGAGCTCGAAGGTGCACTTGTTTCTCTTTTGGCACAATCAACTCTTAACCGAAAAGAAATTACAATAGAATTAGCCAGCGAAATGATCAACAAGCTGGTTAAAAACTCGAAACGGGAACTTTCGATTGATTACATTGCCAAAGTGGTTTGCGACTATTTCAATATGCCGGTCGATTCACTTCAGGCCAAAACCCGTAAGCGTGAAGTTGTGCAAGCTCGTCAACTAGCGATGTACTTCTCGAAAAACATGACCAAGTCGTCGCTGGCGTCCATTGGTTCGCAAATCGGGCACAAAGATCATGCGACTGTTCTTCATGCCTGTAAAACGGTAAATAACCTGAAGGAAACCGATAAAGCATTTAAGCTTTGTGTTGATGAGATAGAAAAGAAATTAAAATTATAGAAACAGAAAGCAGGTCATTTACGATCTGCTTTTTTGTTGATTTAAATTTCACCGCATGATATATCTTTTACTGAGCATACTTTCGTCAACTGTAATTTTTATAACCTTTAAAGTTACCGAACGGTTTAAAACAAACCTGGTCAACCTCATTACAATCAATTATCTGGCAGCGGCTATTCTTGGGTTCAGTTTTAACCGCCAGTCATTTTCAATCTCTGGGCTGTTTTCTTCCGATTGGATTCTTTACGCCTTGATTATTGGAGTTTCATACATCCTGATGTTTTTCCTGATGGGTTATTCCGTTCGCAAATCGGGTATGGCGGTAACAACCATTGCAGGAAAGTTGTCGATGGTTATACCAATTCTGTTTTCGGTGATGTATTTCGGAGAAAAAGTCAATACATTGAAAATAGCCGGTTTGACTCTGGCTATTGTGGCCGTTTTACTCACAAGCTATCGCCCGGTAGGCAAGGCTAAAAACATCGTGTTGATAGCACTACCTCTCGCTATCTTCGTTGGTACGGGAATGACCGACTCGCTTGTGAAATATGCACAAAGCTACCATGTATCAAACCGCATCAGCCTCCTGTTTTCTTCAGTGGTATTTCTTTCAGCTCTCATTTCAGGCTTACTTTTTATTCTGCTGAAGCCAAAATCTTCATCAAAAACCATCACCTTGCCTGAATTAATTGGAGGAGTTGTATTGGGAATTGCCAATTTTGGGTCACTTTATTTTTTCATCCTGACCCTGAATAACAGTAAGCTGGACAGTTCCATTGTTTTCGGACTGAATAATATGTGCATTGTTTTGTTTTCAATTCTTATTGGTTGGACTTTGTTCAAAGAGAAGTTTTCAAACACTAATTTTGCAGGTGTAATCATGGCATTTATAGCCATCCTGATTTTAATGAATTTCTGATGGAAGATACCTTTAAAACCATATCAACCCCTTCTGAAGGGCTTTTCAAGGATAAAGGCAGCAAATTTATTGCCTATGCTTATCCGGTGACTTCCGAAGATCAGATCAAAGAAATTGTTCAATCGATAAAGAAGGAACATTACTCAGCCCGTCATCATTGTTACGCCTGGCGACTGGGACACGAAAAACTATTGTTTAGGGCAAACGACGATGGAGAGCCCTCATCAACTGCCGGGAAACCAATCCTGGGGCAAATTCAGAGTTTCGACCTTACCAACATTCTGATTGTTGTTGTACGCTATTTTGGTGGTACATTACTAGGTGTCAGCGGGTTGATTAATGCCTATCGCAATGCTGCCCTCGAGGCGATTAATCAGGCTGAAATCGTTGAGAAACTTGTAGAAAAAGATCTGCTAATCGAGTTCGATTATGGCGCAATGAACGATGTGATGAAACTTTTTAAAGACGAAAAACTGCCTCAGATTGAGCCCCAGTTCGATTTGAGATGTCGCATAAAAACGCACATCCGGTTGAGCGAACTAAACCGGATTGAAGATTTACTAAATAAAATTGAAGGATTGACAATTACCGTTCTTTCGTAGCTCTTTACCAATGACAGCAATAACTGTGGTGTTAATAACCTTTTCATAAATAAATGAAGGAAATACGCGAAAACTGGTAAAAACAAACTAATTTTGGATTTTGATGGAACACCTGATAAAACAATACACCTGCTTTTTTGATGAAGTTCTTCATCAGGAAAGATTTTTCCCAAACGCACTGACCAGTTTCCATCATTTAAATGTTCTGATTTACCGATATTATTTCAGGACTTTACGGTCCGATATGAAAACCAACAGAATAAGAGTTTCTGTTGGTTTTTTTTTGCTTCAACACATTTAAAAAATCTCATATAAAATGAAGAAGAGAGACTTGATTTCAATTACCGATTATTCAAAAGAAGACTACCTGCGAATTTTGGAACTCGCAGCTGATTTTGAGAAAAACCCAAACCAAAGATTGCTTCAGGGAAAAGTAGTAGCTTCTCTGTTTTTTGAACCATCTACCCGAACAAGGTTAAGCTTCGAAACCGCAATTAACCGACTGGGAGGACGAATCATTGGATTCTCGGATGCCGGATCATCAAGCGTTTCGAAAGGCGAAACACTGCACGACACCATCCGGATGGTTAGTAATTATGCCGACCTGATTGTAATGCGTCACCCACTGGAAGGCAGTTCTCGGTACGCTTCCGAAGTTTCTGATGTTCCGGTAATCAATGCAGGCGATGGAGCCAATCAGCATCCAACGCAGACTTTGCTCGACATGTATTCGATCCTGAAAACACAGGGAACCCTCGATAACATTAACATTTGCATGGTTGGTGACCTGAAATACGGACGAACCGTACATTCATTGCTCATGGCCATGTCAGAATTTGCAAATCCGGTTTTCAACTTTATTGCTCCTGAAGAACTGGCCATGCCTGAAGAATATAAACTATTCCTGAAGGAAAAAGGAATAAAATATTACGAGCACACCGAAATCAACGAAAACATCAATTATGCTGACATTGTGTACATGACACGTGTTCAGAAAGAACGTTTCATGGATCCGATTGAATACGAAAAAGTGAAAAATGTTTACATTCTCCGAAACAGCATGCTTAAGAATACGAAACCCAATATGCGCATCCTTCACCCGCTGCCACGAGTCAATGAAATACACACTGATGTTGACAGCAACGAAAAAGCCTATTATTTTGAACAGGCCCGTAACGGCGTTTATACCCGCGAAGCCATCATTGCCCATATCCTCAATCTTAAATAAATACAGTCATGAGCGATAATTTCAAAAAGAAACTCAAGTTAAAAGTTAGTGCCATTAATAATGGTACTGTAATCGACCATATTCCATCCGAAAACCTGTTTAAAGTTATTTCCATTCTTGGTCTTCAGAATTTAAAATCTCAGATTACCTTTGGAGCCAACCTCGAAAGCGATAAATTAGGCAGCAAGGCGATCATCAAGCTTTCAGATGTATTTTTCGAAGACGACGAAATCAATAAGATTTCGCTGATAGCACGCAATGCCAAACTAAATATTATTCGTGATTACGAGGTTGTTGAAAAACGGGTGGTCGAAGTTCCGGATAAGGTAATTGGTATTGTTAAGTGTTTCAATCCGAAGTGCATTACCAATAATGAAGAAATAACAACGCATTTTACGGTAATTTCGAAGAGCCCGCTCGATTTGAAATGCAAGTATTGTGAGAAGATTACTCACGAAGATCAAATGGTTATCAAATAGTTAGATATAAATTTCATTAAGAATGACAAAGCCGGATTTTAAAGATGCATATCAAAAGATTACCGAATTGGTAAAAGCAGGTCCTGATGATCTATTACTTCAGATTTGTACCCTTTTGAAGCAGGAAGTTTATCATTACGACTGGGTAGGTTTCTATATTTTGGATCAGGAAAAAAACGAACTTGTTTTAGGTCCTTTTGTCGGAAAACCAACTCAGCACACCCACATTGCCGTAGGGAAAGGTATTTGCGGACAAGTGGCCGCCAGTGGCCAAACCATGGTTGTTCAGGATGTTACACAGGTTGAAAACTACATTTCGTGTGGACTGGAAGTGCAGTCGGAAATTGTTGTTCCGGTAATGAAAAATGGAAAATTCGTTGCTGAGCTCGATATCGACAGCCACTCTCCTGCTCCATTTACTGAAGCTGATAACGAATTCTTAAGTAAGGTATGTGACTTGCTGACAAATCAATTTTAGCACCGGATACAAACCTTCGTTAAGAAATATTAACTGAAATTTATTCGTATTTTCTGCATCATCTGCGGGTTTATTTTGTTTAGATGGTGTAATTTGCAGTAACTTTATTCGTTCTGTAAGTTACACCATACTTTTTATGGTTCAGAAAACAAGCCATCAAAACTGAAACCAGATGCTCGATCAATTATATGAAATACTCTTTCACACCAATGAAGCACTTTTTGCCATGGTTTCCGAAAATGTCTGGGAGGCTTATCTGGTGTTGTTTATGATTATTTTTCTGGAAACCGGATTAATAGTTTTTCCTTTTTTACCTGGCGATGGATTACTTTTCTCGGCTGGAGTAATTGCAGCATCGTCTGACATGAGTATTTGGGTATTGGTTCCTCTCCTGATTTTTGCTGCAATCATCGGCAATCACTTTAATTATAAGATCGGATCACTCATCGGGCATCGTATTGAGCGAAGTCCACGCAAACTGATTCAGAAATATCTGGTTCCATCCATTATTAAAACGCGGCATTTCTACCAGAAACACGGCAAAAAATCAATCATTATTGGTCGCTTCTTCCCTGTAATCAGAACTTATATCCCATTTTTTGCAGGAACAGTTTCATTTGACTTCCAGATTTTTAAACAATACACCATTATTGGCTCAGCAATTTGGGTACCTTTTTTTACTCTTATCGGCTATTTTTTGGGTGAAATCACCTGGATCAAAGATAATTTTGAGATAGTTTTTCTCGGTTTGATCATCGTTACACTGATCCCATTCTTTTACGCTGCGATAAAAACTCTTTTGTTCAGAAAAAAGATTCCACAAGAGTAGGTTTCTTCCTGAAACCCTTGATTATTCAACAAATTAGCTATTTTTGGTATCTCAAAATTAGCCAATATGTCAAAGTTATTTCTAACAAAATCCTTGTCTCAATTAACGGCTGAGTCAAAATCAGATCAGGGACTGCGTAAATCGTTAAGTGCATTTAACTTAACTACCCTTGGAATTGGTGCAGTAATCGGTGCCGGAATTTTTGTATTGACTGGCCAGGCCGCTGCACAATATGCTGGTCCTGCCATTGTAATATCGTTTTTAATTTCCGGGTTGGCCTGTCTGTTCGCTGGCTTGTGTTACGCCGAATTTGCATCGATGATTCCAATTTCGGGTAGCGCTTACACCTATGCATATGCAACCATGGGCGAATTCATTGCCTGGATTATTGGCTGGGACCTTATTCTGGAGTATTTGTTTGCAGCATCAACAGTTGCGGTAGGCTGGTCGGGATACGTGGTTAGTTTTCTGAAAGACTTTGGCATAAATATACCTGCGCAGTTTACTGCTGCAATTGGCACTGTATTGGTTGATGTTCCAGAGGCCGGATGGAAAAGCCTGACGCCGCAGCTCACCAAGAGCCTTGCCGAATCAGGAATCAATGTTGAAACTCTTCCACACCTTACCGGAGTTATAAATATTCCAGCCATGTTTGTGGTGGCATTAATTTCATTTTTGCTCCTCATAGGGATTAAAGAATCAGCACGATTCAACAACATAATGGTCGTTATCAAAGTATTTGTAATCCTTCTTTTTATCGGAATCGGTTTCATGTTTGTGAATAAGGCTAATTGGCATCCCTTTATTCCTCAAAATACCGGCGAATGGGGGCATTTTGGCTGGAGTGGTATTTTCAGGGCAGCAGCAGTAATTTTCTTTGCATATATTGGGTTCGATGCTGTTTCAACGGCAGCTCAGGAAGCTAAAAACCCGAAACGAGACATGCCCATCGGGATTTTAGGCTCGCTCGGAATATCGACCTTATTATACATCTTTGTTGCAATTGTTTTAACAGGTATTGTAAGCTACACGCTTCTGAATGTTGCCGACCCGATTGCTGTTGGAGTTAACGCAATGGGTAAAGGCTTGTTCTGGCTTCGCCCAATTATTAAAATTGCCGCTATTGCCGGATTGAGTTCGGTAATCCTGGTTATGTTGCTTGGTCAGCCACGTATTTTTTATTCAATGGCTAAAGATGGTTTGCTTCCTCCAGTCTTTTCGAAGGTACATCCTCGTTTTAAAACACCATATGTAAGTACTCTTATCACCGGATTCGTTGCCATGATTATTGCAGGACTTCTGCCGATCAACATTTTGGGAGAACTGGTTTCAATTGGAACCCTGCTTGCATTTGCTATTGTTTGTATTGGCGTCATTGTTTTAAGAATAAAACGTCCTGATTTGGAAAGGACATTTAAAACACCATTGGTTCCATTGGTTCCAATCCTGGGTGCTGGTATTTGTATCGCACAAATGGTGTCGTTACCGCTCGATACATGGCTTCGACTGATCATCTGGATGGCAATAGGGCTTACAATCTATTTTACCTATGGCATTCGAAAAAGCAAGATTCAAAACCAGAAGAAAGAATAATCAGCACTACCATAAATCATCGGCTTAAGCTGCTATTCATGGGTTTATGCTCAAAAACACTCAAATAAAAGACTTAAAAGTCTTTTATTTGAGTGTTTTTATTTGCTGTTGACTCACATTTTAACGAACTTTAAGATCGTTAATTCTTAAAATATAACTCGCCATGAAAAAATCTGTTCGTTTTTTATTGTTCTTTCTGGCAATACCAGTTCTTTTCGTTATGGAAGGATGCCAGAAAAATGAAGAAGTACTTGCCCCCTCTGATTCAAACATGGATTCAGAATTAGTATTGAAAAGCAAAAGTTTGAACACTTTCTTTGGTCCCTCTATCCCCGTAGGTAACGGCGTTGCCCGTGCATGGGTTTCGGTTGATAAACAGGGAACTCCTACTGCCGTTGGAATTAATCTTTCAGAAATGGCCCTAAGCGGACTTCCAGATGAGCCTGCTCAGTTTGTTCTTGATTTTCCTGATATGAAGGGTAAAAATTTCTATAAACATGCCCTTGTTGATTGGAATCCAGAAGGACATGAACCTCCCGGAGTTTATGATTTACCTCATTTCGACTTTCATTTCTACATTGTTCCCAATGAAGAACGGATGGCAATTGGCCCGGACGATCTGAATAAATTTGACAACGCCCCCGATTCGAAATACGTCCCTCCAATGTATTGGAAAATTCCGGGAGGAGTTCCTCAAATGGGTGCACATTGGGTTGATGTTACTTCACCCGAGTTTAATGGAGGTATCTTCACAAAAACCTTCATCTGGGGATCTTATGACGGATCTTTCATTTTCTGGGAACCTATGATTACATTGGATTATTTGCTTACGCAGCCCGACGAAGTGATTCCCTTACCTCAGCCTGAAGCTTTTCAGAAAGATGGCTGGTATGCAACTAACTACAAAATTTCGTATACAACAAGTCCAAATCAGTACACCATTGCATTAACCGATCTCATGTTCCATGCGGGCGAATAATGTAATCAAGACTTAAAAAACGAAGGCCGTCGATGATTTTCGGCGGCCTTCATTTTTTGTATAACGGTTATCTCTCCTATTTTTGATTTCCCGGCTTTACATCAACCAGATCGGCCAACTGGCGGGCTTTTTGCTGCAGTTCCAATACATCTGTGCCCAATTGGCCATTAACTACTACAACTCCCATCCGGCGATGTAAGCGGGCTGCTTCTTTACCAAAAATCCGGACATCGGCATACGGATTTTGGCAAATACGATCAATTCCGGTATAAGTTGGCGAATTTGCTTCGATTGAAGAAAGGATTACGGCACTAGCTCCAGCTTTCTCCTGCCTGATTTCGGGTATTGGTAGCCCCAGAACTGCGCGGCAATGTAATTCGAATTCGCTGAGATTTTGCGTATTGGCTAAAGTTACCATACCTGTATCATGCGGACGTGGCGATAATTCTGAAAATACCACGCCTTCAGCAGTGATAAAGAATTCGACGCCCCAGATTCCTGCACCGCCCAAGGCCTTTGTAACTTTAGCAGCCATATTGCGGGCATCTTCTTCAAATCCTGCCGGAAGCAAGACTGGCTGCCAGCTTTCCTGGTAATCACCTCGCTCCTGACGGTGTCCGATGGGTGCGCAGAACAATGTTTCTCCAGTTTTCTGTGTCACGGTAAGCAGAGTAATTTCACTTAAAAATGGGACAAAAGCCTCAACAATAACCTCCTGCAAGTCACCTCGTCCTTTATCAGCTGCAATTTTCCAGGCTTTTTCAATGTCTTCGGCCGTCTTAATTACCGACTGCCCTTTGCCCGAGGATGACATCAAAGGTTTCACTACGCAGGGAATTCCAACTTTCTTTACTGCTGCCTGAAGTTCGTCGAATGATTTAGCATATCGGTAATTGGCAGTTTTCAGACCCAGTTCTTTGGCTGCCAGATCGCGGATAGCTTTACGGTTCATTGTAAAATTGGCAGCTTTGGCTGATGGAACGACCTGAATTCCTGCTTTCTCATAATCGTAAAAACGTTCGGTTCTGATGGCTTCTATTTCAGGTACAATCAAGTCGGGTTGGTGCTTGGCAACAATTCGATCGAGTTCAGCCCCATCGAGCATGTTAATTACTTCGAACTGATCGGCCACCTGCATTGCCGGTGCCCCGGCGTAACTGTCAACAGCAATAATGGTTTGGCCGAGGCGCTTGGCAGCAATTACAAACTCTTTACCCAGCTCGCCTGAGCCCAGCAGCATAATTTTCTTTTGCATAATCTACCCTTTATGAATTGGCGCAAAGGTATCAATTTCGAAAGTTGATGCAAAAGTCAGAGTTGAGTTTTAGCTCTTCTGAGTTTCCGGAAGAAAAAACGCTGAAAGATGCGAAATGATTCAAGAACTTTTAACAGGACAGCCCCCTGCTTACAGGATAGCCCGAAACTTAACTCGTGCAACTAAAACCTTAACTCGGATGCCTAAATCTCTTACTCGTGCACCATATTCTTAACTCGTTCAGTTATATTTTTAACTCGGATGGCTAAAAACCTTACAGAACAAAGAAAATTACCGACAGATGGAATATAAACGGATATTGCGAGATTTTATACTTTCACTCAAAATACCAGTTTCCTGTTTTTCCTTCACCGGAAAATCATAATTTTATCGGCTCAAACAAGCGCACAGCCCATGTCACACGAAAACTCATCCATAAAATCGATCCTGTTTGCTTTATCTGCTAATCTGGGAATTGCCATTACCAAAACAGTCGCTGCAGTTATCACCGGATCGGGAGCAATGCTGGCCGAATCGATCCACTCGTTTGCCGATTGCGGAAATCAGGGCCTTTTGTTCCTTGGATTAAAGGCTTCGAAAAAAGAACCTACACCTGAGCACCCGCTTGGTTATGGAAAGGCCATTTTCTTCTGGTCGTTTATTGTGGCGCTTATCTTGTTCAGTATGGGCGGACTTTTCTCGATTTATGAGGGGATCCACAAACTTAGCTCTCACGAAGGATTATCGAGTCCATTCATTGCCGTAGCAGTTTTGTCAGTAAGCATCCTGCTCGAAGGAGCTTCTTTGTGGGGATGTATCACGCAAATTAATAAAATCAGGCATAACGAAAGTTTATGGAAATGGTTTGTTAATAGTCGCCAAAGTGAGCTGGTAGTGGTAATGGGCGAAGATATCGCCGCCCTGCTTGGTCTGATGTTTGCATTGGCCGCCGTAGTGCTTTCGATGATTACCGGTAACCCTATTTTCGATGCGGTTGGAAGTATTGGAATCGGCGTGTTGCTGGTAATAATTTCAGGTTTCTTGGCCGTAAAAATCAAGGGGCTTCTTATTGGTCAAAGTGTTGATGCTGAAGTTCGCGCCGATATTAAAGAGTTTCTGGAAAGCCTGCCCGAAATTACTGAGGTTTTAAACCTGATAACGCTGCAGTTGGGCTCACGCATCATGGTTGCTGTAAAAGTAAAAATGGAAGCGGCTGAATCGATAGACGAACTGATTGCCAACATTAACCGTTGCGAACTAGAACTAAGAAGACACAATCCGGCGATTCAATGGAGTTTCTTTGAGCCCGATGTCACCGATTAACCGTTATTAAGCCGTTCCACATTTCGGCCAATAATAACCAAAGCCGGCATGGGCGGTTTTTCAATTTCCAAAAGCCGTGCAACTTTGCCAAGTGTACTT
>JAJZSZ010000117.1 GCA_021849365.1 Bacteroidota bacterium
TATTCTATATATAGTAATGCCGCTTTTGCCGCATTGGTATCGTAGGAAACAGCTGTTCTCTTTCCATTGCCTGTTCCGGTAACAATAAATGCCAGACTATTTCCCGAAATCCAGCCTGCCCTTCCAACTATTTCCTGAACAATGGCTTTCAAATTAGGAGTTTGCTGTGCTGTGCCCGATTGCCCAACAGTCGGCCAGCCTGCCGGAACCCAACTTGCATTGGCCACTGTGGTCAATCTTCCCGAAATATTTTTTGAAGCAGTGGTAAAGGTTGCCGCATTATTGCTTGCTTCTCCTTTAATGGTAAGGGTACAACCGGCATTTGTTTTTTCGTCAACCGTAAACTGAATATATGCTTTCGAAATAATAGCTCCCTGCGGAATAGTAATCCCGTTAAACCGTAGCCCGACCACCTGGCTTCCGGTGATTTTGGTGTCGTAACATAGTTCAATGTCGTCACCATTGGTGGCAACTGCTCCTTTTGAAGTTTCTTCTGCATCGTCACTACCCGCACCAATTCGTGTTGTTACCGTTTGGGTTGCAGGGGGCACTACAACTGTAATCGGGACCTCGGCAGACGTGGCCGTCGCTCCCTGATTGTCGGTTGCAATCGCCTTTAGCGCGTAGCTTCCGGCAGAAACGTTGGACCATGTAAACGAATAAGGACTCGAACTGTCAGAACCTAAAAGTGTAGATCCCTGGTAAAAATCGACCTTCGTGAGATTACCTTCGGGATCGCTCGCATTGGCGTTTATTACAACCGATGCCGGAGCTGTGTAACTTGCTCCTGAAGCGGGACTGGTAATTGAAACAACCGGGGGTTGATTCACCGTGGAAATCGTATAAGTAACAAACAGCTTTGCGGCCTGAGCAGCCGATCCTTCGTACGAATCTGCGGTCCGTGTTCCCGATCCGCTAATAATCAAACTGATTGCTCCAGACGATAAATAACCTGTTCTGGAAACTATTTCCTGAATGATTGCTGAAAGATTTGGTGTTCGCTGATTAACTCCGGCTTCACCTATGGTCGCCCAACCTGAGGGATACCAATTAATCAGAGCAGTGGTTTTTGTTCGGGATGAAACATTGTAAGCGGCAGTGGTAAACGCAGCCGAATTGTCGGTATCCTCACCGGAAATGACCAAACTACAGGTTCCCGTGGTAACTTCGTCGCAGGTAAACTGAATGTAGGCATTGCTAATAACCGCTCCTTTCGGAATGTTTAGATTCGTGAAGCGCAATCCAACCACCTGATTACCGGCTCCGGTTCCCGCGTCATTAATTAGTTCAATATCTGTACTGTTTACATTGCTCGAAATATTTCCGGTGCTGCTTTCTTCCACATCGTCCATTCCGGTTGCAATTGCCGAAGAACTCGACATCGATTCACCCGCATTAACAACCTTGATTGCCAATGCATTTGAATAAGAATAAGCCCCCAGATTATCAATCGCTTTGACAGTGATTGAATACAATCCGGCCGAAACATTATTCCATGTGTATGAATAGGGTGCAGAAGCATCTTCACCTAAAAGCGTTGACCCTTGGTAAAACTCCACTTTCTGAATAGTTCCATCGGCATCCGAAGCGTTAGCAGTTATCGTCACCGAAGCTGGTGCGGTATAGTTGGTGTTTTGCAATGGCGAGGTGAGGCTCGACGTTGGCCACTGGTTAACCGTTCCAACCCAGATTGGAGAAGAAATCGCTTCGTCATTGTCCTCTTGTTTCACCCTGATGTAATAATACTCACCAGTCGAAAAAGTCATTGTTTCCGAAATGCTAACATTCGTCGTATTGGGCGTCCAGGTTTTCAATACAGTTCCATTTTTTAGTAATACTACGGTCGTGAAAATCTCGCTGTTGGCGTCCGAAGCTTTGATTTCCAGGTTTGCTGTAGTTGCCGAAATAGTGGAACCCATTTCGTTCCCGTTTATCTTGAACGAAAGGGCCAGATTGCTGTCGTAGGTCGTAAAAAAACGTTTTGCTTTCAATGCTTCATATATCGTAGTACGAGTATTTGCTGTTGCCAGAACAGCAAGCCTCGAAGTAGTTGCCGTTCCCCATGTTCCCGAGTGATTGTCTTCACTCCCTTCGGCTCCAATCTTCCAGCCTCTCAGAATGGCCTCATCATACCAACTTTTGTTGCCATCGCCGGAGTAATAGCCATCGGTATAATAGTAAACCGGGAAACGGTCGGTCTTATTCCAGAGTTCCATTCCAACAATTTTATCGGTTGGAGTGGTTGTAAAATGTGCAAATTCCTGACCACTTGAATTGTTTCGTCCCGGATGATTAAAGAATGCCACGCATTCGTTACTGTTAAGCCAGCTGCACAAACCGGCAAATGTATTATAAGGAGAAGCTGTTGTGATATAGTTATCCGAATTAATCACCGCTACGTGCCCCAACGCATTCTCTGTCCACTCAAAGCCCCGAAGCGCTGTAAATACGCCATCTTGATTGTATCTATCAGCAGCAGCTTTCATACTTGTCCATTCGGCAGCTTCCATTTGACTGGAATGGTCTGCCAAACTGAAAAAATCTAGTTTTGCAGTATTTCTGGCATAGTTGTATGCCTGATCCGGCGTCCCAGTGCCATCAGAAACCGAAGTGTGGTTGTGTAAATGGCCGTAGTAAACGTTGAATCCTCCGATGGAAGGTTGAGCCTGTATTTTGGGTAATAACAATAAGAACAAGCCAGCGAGTAAAAGCCAAGGGTTAGTTTTCATGTGTTTAAATTTTTGAATACAATCCTAAAATTTGCATATCGACATTATTCTCCATGTCGAACCAGTACAACGCATGAAATAGCCATTTATGAATTTTGGGTTTGTATACGTTTGGCGGCGGTGGCTATCTCACGATTTAAGTTATTGATTTGCAATACTAAATTTACAACATTCAATAAACAAATCATAACAATTAATAACCTTTATTGTAAAGGTTGTACAAAGCCTGTTTTAGAAGGATCAATATTCTGAGAGCCAAAAATCAAAAGGCCCGAACCTAATTGATTCGAGCCTTTTGATTTTATTTTCTCTTTTTGTGTTTTTTTACCTGTCCGGGAGCAAAGGGGGCGGCACTTTTTGAGCCTACAATCTTTTTCTTATGACCAGGCGGGATCTTTCCTTTAGCGTTGTAATGAACCACCGGTTTTGAACGATGCTGCGGATGAATAACGGCACAACCCGATGCGAATAGTAAGAATGCCGAAAGGGTAAAAAAGATTAAAAATTGCTTTTTCGTTCTCATTGCGTCTATTTTTTGAGAGAGTTTTCTAAAGTTAACTGTTTTTCACGAACCAACAGTTCTCATTTTTCAATTTCTTACTCACTCTATGCTCCCAAAATAAGCAAAACTTAGCGTTTTCTCTTTTTAGTTGCGTTCTCTTCTTCGCGCAACAGCGATTTCCAATCGGAAAGACTGTCTTCTGACAAATCTTTGGTCGCCGTGTATTCTTCCTTGTCAATCAGTAAAATGCTGACCTTTTGACCAAGGAAGGTTTCAATCTCCTCCAAAACAGGTTTTTCTTCTTCGCTGCAGAACGACACAGCCAGGCCTTTCTTCACTCCACGACCGGTACGACCTACGCGGTGTACATAGTTTTCGGCCACATCAGGCAAATCGTAATTTACCACATAGTCTACGTCCGGAATATCAATTCCGCGAGCACTTACATCAGTAGCAATCAAAACTTTTATCTCTCCAGATCTGAACGTTTTCATCACATCCAAACGGTCTTTCTGCTCCTTGTCACCATGAATGGTCACTGTCTGTATTCCAACCCGCTCCATCGCTTTAAACACCCGTTCGGCCCTCACTTTGGTGCGAACAAACACCAGTATTTTCGACTCGGGATGTTCCTTAATCATGCGCTCCAGAAAAAAGCGTTTGTCGTCCATACCAATCATGGCTACCGAATGCTCTACATTTTTAGCCACCGGATTTTTGGGCGATATTTCAATTCGAACAGGCTTATTAACCAGTGAATAGGCAAGCTCTTTAATTTCAGGGTTTATAGTTGCTGAAAAGAAAAGCGTCTGACGGTTTTTGGGTAACTTATGAACCAGCTGCCGTATGTCTTTTATGAAACCTAACGCCAGCATATGGTCGGCCTCGTCGAGAATTAGAATTTTAATTTTATCCAGGAGAATGTGTCCTTGGCTAACCAAATCGAACATTCGTCCGGGAGTGGCCACCAGGATGTCGATACCGCTTTGTAACCTTGAGATTTGCGGATCTTGCTCAACTCCTCCAAACACACAAGCTGTTTTTACCCTTGTATACTTCGCTATAGATTGAAAAACTTCAGTGATTTGCAGCGCCAACTCGCGCGTGGGAACCATTACCAGACACGAAATCGATTCGCTTCTACTGCTGCTTTTCTGCTGGTGAATCATATCGATTACCGGGATAGCAAATGCAGCAGTTTTTCCGGTGCCGGTTTGTGCAATGGCCAGCACATCGTCGCCTTTCAGAATGGGCGGAATGGCTTTAAACTGGATATCAGTCGGACGACGAAAGCCAAGTGCAGCAAGGTTTTTCTTAATGTCGGGCGAAATGCGGTAATCTTCAAATTTCATAGCGGATCAATTATTCAGGATACAAAGAAAGGCATTTTTAGCGGATTACTCTCTGAATTAATTGCACCACAGAGATCTCAGATTTAACCAGACCGATTTTTGCACTATCCGTTAATGAAAGGACCTGACATCAGCCTCGCTTAAGTGCAACCCTGGCTCCCACGAAAACTGGTTCAAATGACCCAAATCAGACTTTAGTAGATTCCAATCAGGTTTGGAAACAGCATTTTTTATTTAGGGAGCAAATGGCGTTGATTATCAGTTTTGTTGCATTCCCAATCTGCAATCGTCCATTTACTGATTTGTACAAAATCGCTTTTAGTTATGGAATAATTTTACTCGTACTAAATGAAACGATAATCAAAAACTGAAAACATGAAAACTAGAATTGGAATTTTAATGATGTGTTTGTTGCTGGTTGGCTTTACTTCAACCGCAAAAACTAAAGAAGCAACCGTACTTAACGGTCAGTCGTTAACCGAATTGGGCGAATACCAGATCAATCGATCGGAAAAACCATTGTTCCTTGGTGCCGAAGCTCTAAAAACTTACGAATTAACTTACTCAAACAGTAATTCACCGGTTTTAATTGGAGTTCAAAAAACCAAAAAGTGTATGAATTTCATTGTTCGGGCAAACAACTTTGAAATACAGTATGTATGCAATAATCATGTTTTTGGGGTAAAACGATTGGATAAGGAAAATCAGACTATTTCCGCTGCTGAAATCAATAAGCTGATGGACAATGCTGATTATTACGCACAACGTGTAATTACCCAATATCCCAAAACAGAAGCCGAATTATTGGGCTTAATTGCATGTTACTTTCCTTCGTTGTTGAAAGATCAATACTTAAGTCAACTGTAAGACGAATTAAACAAGACTAGGTGGGCATTTTGCCACAATTCTTATGTTTTGGTTCTCCCCGAATTAAAAGTTCGGGGATTTTTTTTGATGAAAAGGGGCTGCTCCGCGTCAACTGCACCAATCTCCGATTCAATGACACGAATCGAAGGGCAAAATACGAAAATATGAGAATGATGGTATTTGACTACTCCCAAAGGTGTGTTTGTACCGGCAACCCTGCGCTTATCTTGTTTTTATATACTTTTAGTAGAAATATATTAACAAGAGTCGGATTGACTGAATAGAAAAGTCTTTATTCTGTTTCTATTTCGTCAATTTTAGAACATAAGCTACTGAAAAGTAGTGTCGTATAAGTATTTTTGTTTAAGAAAATCCTAAAAGTATGCTGTTAGAATCAATCAATCAGTTTTTTAATAAACGACCGGTTATTCACGTCCTGTTTTGGGTTGTTTTTGTGATCGTCGGTTCGTTTATTTTCAGTTATCAGCAGAACTTTCCGTACCAGTTTTATCTGATGAATTTTTTGGTTCATCTTCCGTTATTTCTACTGTACACATACGGCGTTATTTATTTCATGATGCCCGGATTGTTGCTGAAACGGAAATTTGTATTGTTTTTTTCAGGATTAATTCTGGTAACCGGCCTGGCTGCGTTACTGCGTATTTTGGTGAGCCGGTATGTTTATTTTGAGCTTTTCATTCCCGAAATACTTTATCCCAAAGTATGGATCAGTACCGAAATTTTTCTGATCAATGTTTTCTGGATTTTAGGGCCGGCAATAGTGTTTGCCATGTTCAAATACTATAAAAACTGGCTCAACAGTCAAACATTAGCCAAAGAGGCCGAACGGAAACAACTCGCATCGGAGTTACAGGTGCTAAAAGCCCAGCTAAATCCACATTTCCTGTTCAATACATTCAACAACCTGTATGTTCTGGCTTTGCAAAAAAGCGATAAAACGCCGGAAGTGATTTCGAAAATGTCGGATCTTTTTCACTATGTGCTTTATGAATGCAATTCGGTTGAAGTTCCGGTTTCGAAAGAGATAAAGCTGATAGGCGATTACATACAACTCGAAGAATTGAGGTACGACGAGCGGTTATCGATTAAAATACACAAGGAAATAGATAATTCGGAATTCCTGATTCCGCCGATGATGCTGTACACCTTTGTCGAGAATTGTTTTAAGCACGGATGCAGCAATGACCCTGATTCTCCGTGGATTAAGCTAAATATAAAAGTGTCCGGTAATCAGTTCGAATTTGAAGCTTCAAACAGTTTACCCAGTGTATCGTATTCAGGAAGAAAACAGGATGGAGGAGTTGGATTATCCAACATCAGGCGAAGGCTCGAATTACTTTATCCCGGGAATCATCGCCTGGAAATTGAAAAAGATGATCGTGTTTTTGTTGTTCGGTTGAAAATCAGGGAAAGTGCCACTTAATCACAGAAAAATGGGCAAAGTATTTTTTTTCTTAGCGATACTGGTTATTGCCACAGGCTGTCTGGATGAGAAAAGGCAGGCAGAGATGATATTTCAGCATTATCTCGACCGAAAAACCGGAGCCATTCAAAATTTCTCCAAAGAAAGTTCGTTGGCATTATGGAATGCAACTGTTTCGGGGAAAGAGTCGGATTACAAGAAACTAATTGATATTGAACTGGATTTTAATAAATCAAACCGAACCACCCCGGGAACATTCAGCCCCGATAATTTTACCCCCATTACCCGAAACGTTTTTACCAATGAGGAAGACTTTGAGTTACTGAAAAAGTTAAAGCAATCGGGCCTTATTACTGATACTGTGCTGTCGCGGCAGTTGATATATCTTTACCACTCATTCACCGGTTCACAAATTGAGTCGGACAAATACAAAAAACTGCTCGAAAGCGGTGTCAAACTTTCACATTCTTCAGGTTCACTGAAATATGAGCTGAACGGGAAATTTTACAGCTTAATGCAAATCGATTCAATTAGAAAAAGAACAAGTGACAGTCAAAATCTGGAGAAGATCTCAAACGCGCACAGACTAGGAGCCCAGAAAATAGCTCCGGATATTATTCAGTTGGTAAAAGACCGCAACGAAGTAGCACGTGTTTTAGGCTATATTGACTATTATCATGTTCAATTTGAGTCGAGAGACGAATCGCCCGAAAAAGTAAAATCGCTGATTGATGAAATTGAACTAAAAACAAGAGACCGGTTTTTAGATGCCAAACGAGTAATTGATAAAAAACTGGCTAAACAGTATGGCGTTAAAGTGGAGGAGCTTCGCCCATGGCATTACAAGGATGAAAAAATGAGTTATTTATCCGGGAGATTCACTGCCATTCTCGATTCGCTTTTAAAAACAGTAGAGCCAGTGAAACAAACGGCAGCGTTCATGGATGGAATCGGCTTAAATATTCAGCCGATTATCGATAAAAGTGAGTTGAATAATGGCAACATGACTGCTATGATTAATATTGATTTCCGGAATGATATTCGGTTAATCGGACTTATTACCAATTCATTCGACGGATTGACCAAAATGCTACACCTGGCAGGGCACGCAGTGCATTATTCAAATGTTTCGGAAGATCTTCCTTATCTATTGCAGGGGCCAAGCCTTATTATTACTGAAGGAGTGGCAAGATATTTTGAGAACCTGGCCTATAACCCTGACTGGCTGAACGACGAGCTGGGGTTTGATAAAAAAACCAAAGACGAAGTAGGCTTAATCTTACAACATTTCAGGGAAGTCGATCAACTTTTCAGAATCAGGAAACAAATGGTAATGGCCGAGTTTGAACGTGAAATTTATTCTAATCCGGAACAAGATCTCGACCATCTGTGGCAGGAACTGAATTTAAAGTATCTTGACATTCGATATCCCGATGAGAAAGGTGCCTGCTTCTGGGCTACGAACAAATACTTTATGAGCCTTTCATGCTACGTACAGAATTATATTCTGGCCGATATTGTTGCTGCCCAGTTAAAGCATGCCATTGGTGTAAAAGTGCTTCGCGAAGAAACGCAGGCAATGAACGGGAATAAGCTTGTTGGTGAATATTTGAAAGCAAATCTTTTTGGCTACGGCGACTTATATCCCTGGGAAAAGCTGATTGAAAAATCGACCGGTGAGCCACTAAATTCTCAATATTTCGTAAATGAACTCATCGGGAATGATGAAATGACTAAGCATCAGCAATAAGCTGATTGTTAAGTTGTAATATATCGGAAAATTTTGTACGAATAGATTAAACAACCAAATCGTAACGGATATGAAAACCAGATGCTTAATCGTTGACGACGAACCTTTGGCTCGGGAACTCATCAAAGGATATGTTGCGAAACTTGAAAATTTCGAAATTGTAGCCGAATGCAGCGATGCCATGAAAGCGCTGAATACCTTGCGTGCAAAGCCTGTTGATCTGATGTTTATGGATATTCAGATGCCACAGATTACAGGTATCGAATTTCTGAAAACACTGAAACACCCGCCCAAAGTGATAATTACTACTGCTTATCGCGAATATGCACTCGATGGTTTTGAATTGGATGTTGTCGATTACCTGCTGAAACCAATCACTTTTGAGCGGTTCCTGAAATCGGTAAACAAATTTTACCAGATGAATCAGGACGAGGTTCAGGTAGTTTCAGGACATGGCACTGGTTCTGATAAAGCTACAGATGAAGCCTTTATATATGTGAAGGAAAATAAGAAGGTGATAAAAATATATCTTTCTGAAATTAAATACATTGAGGGATTAAGCGAGTACGTTCAGATATATACCGATAAACGAAAGGTAATCGTAAAAACAAGCTTAACCCTAATGGAAGAAAAGCTTCCAAACGAACAGTTTTTGCGCATTCACAAATCGTACATTATATCAGTAAGTAAAATTGAAGCTTTTACGGCTAATACCATCGAAATACAAAACAAGGAATTACCGATTGGCCGGAGTTACAAAAATGTTGTTCTCAATTTACTTAATTTTTCAGGCGCTGTTGGAGGTTTATAGCAAAAAACAAGGTTTGGCTACTTTCATCGGGCTTATTAATATACTTAAGTCAATAGAATCGATATCAAATAATTACAATAACACGAATATCTGTCCTGCAAAGGTTTAACTTCAACTTCCGATATCTTAAATCATCCATAAGATTCCTACTATTTGCACCCAAGCTGGTTTTATTTCCGGGTTTGGGTGCTTTTTTGCTTTCCTCCTTCCTGATGCAAAATTTCATTGGAAGCTGTTCAAACCGCATTGCTTTAATTTGACATCAAAATCCTGATTTCGCCTGTTCAATTACAGGTAATTCCGCCCAAACTGCATTTTTTCGGTATTTTCTTCTGATTTCAGTTTCCAGCTTCACTTTCAGCCATTTCAAAACACCTGTCGTTGAATTTTAAAAAAAGCTCTGGGGCAAATCGATATGTTTGATACAATTAGTGTCGGCACCTGGTATATCCAGCATGTAAAAAACTAAGAATAAATCCTTTACACCGTCACCAATTGATCAATTAGAATGCAAAAAAACAAATGCCCCGATGAATAATACTCGGGCAAATTTTATCTAACCAAAAAATAATGTCTATGAAAACAGGATTTTTACTTGTATTTATTCTTGCATTAAGTATCCTGAACGGGATAGCTCAATCGAGGGTACTTACCGGAACGGTCACCTCCTCGGAAGATGGTTTGCCTATTCCGGGAGTATCAGTATCGGTAAAAGGAACCACCACCGGAACCATTACTGATGTAAATGGATCATTTTCAATTACATTGGCAGGACCGGCCAAAGTTTTGGTTTTTTCTTTTGTCGGGATGTCAACCAAGGAAGTTGAAATCTCTTCTTCGAACAAGATTAATGTTGTTCTTAGCCCTAGTGTAATCGGAGTTGACGAGGTTGTTGTAACAGCCATCGGGATTTCAAAACAAAAGAAATCGCTTGGTTATGCGGTGCAGGACGTAAATGGCGACAAAATCAACAATGCCAAAACGGGCAATGTTTTATCAGCCATGACGGGTCGAATGGCTGGAGTAAATATTACCAGCTCTTCGGGAACGGCAGGAGCCGCCTCGTTTATCACCATTCGCGGACAAAACTCAATTTCAGGGAATAATCAGCCGCTTTTTGTTGTCGACGGAGTTCCAATCGATAATGAAATGAAATACTCCGGAAATCCGGATGATCTGCAAAATAACCTGACGACCGGGGTAAACTATTCGAACCGTGCAATTGACCTGAATCCTGATGATATTGAGTCGGTATCAGTACTGAAAGGCGGTGCAGCCACAGCATTGTATGGTCTTCGTGCCGGAAATGGCGTAATTGTTATCACCACCAAAAAAGGCGGCAGTGACGAAGGAAAATTAAACATCAGTATTTCATCGTCGCTTGGGCTTGACGATGTAAATAAATTACCCGCCATGCAAATGATGTATGCCCAGGGAAATAATGGAGTTTACGGAACTTCAACAACCAGTTCGTGGGGACCCAAAATCTCGGATTTGAGGTTTGACGGCGCAACTGATTATCCACGAGATAAAAACGGAAAGTTGGTTTTATCAACCGATCCAACGGCAAAAGCCAATATGCCTGCAAAAGCCTACGACAACGCGGGTAATTTCTTCCTCACAGGGACAACTTTAAATAACAATGTCTCCATTTCAGGAGGAAACAAAGACACCAACTTCTTCCTTTCGGTTGGTAACTCGTCGTCACAAGGTATTATTCCTCGAAATAACTTCGGAAAAACCTCATTTAAAATTTCAGGAGAAACAAAACTTGGAACAAAAGTACGGGTCTCCGGAAGTGCTAATTACATCAGGTCGGGCGGTGATCGTATGCAGCAAGGATCAAACACTTCAGGCGTAATGCTGGGTTTGTTGCGCTGTACGCCAACTTTCGACAATAGCAACGGCTATGGCCCTGATGCTTATAAACATCCTGACGCATACATGTACGCCGATGGCAGTCCACGCCGATACGCCACATACGATAATCCCTACTGGACCGTAAATAAAAACGTACTGACCGATCAGGTCGACCGTATTATTGGTAATATCTCGATGGTTTACAAGCCGGTAACCCCAATTACAATTACCTACCGCCTGGGAGAAGATTTGTATTCTGACCGCAGAAAGGGGCACACCGCACTAATGTCGGCCAATATTCCTGACGGACAAATGGAAGAAGATCATCATTATAATAACAACCTGAATTCAGATCTGACAATCAACTATTCGAAAGACTTATTCCCTGATTTTTCGGCGAACATTACAGTGGGACACAATATGTTCGAAAGCTATTATCAACAGCTTTACAACCAGGGAAATGGCTTTGTGATTCCGGATTTTTACCACATGTCGAATACTTCGTCGCAACTGGTTCGTGAAAATACCGAACGGTACCGTACCGCAGCACTTTATGCCGATATGCAATTCTCGTACAAAAGCATGCTGTATCTCGGGTTTACCGGGCGAAATGAATGGTCAACAACATTACCTGTTTCAAACAACAGCTTCTTCTTCCCGTCGGCAAGCTTAGGTTTTGTC
>JAJZSZ010000118.1 GCA_021849365.1 Bacteroidota bacterium
CACCTTTAGGGCACAACTTCCGCTGGTTAGCCTTGTTGCTCCTGATAAATATGAAGACATGATGAAATCGCTGGTTTTAAAAGCTGAGCAAGGTGGCTGGCTGCCTATCTTCCCGATGTGGAACAGTTACACCTCAGCAATGGTTGGAGACCACGCCAATACCGCCCTTGGCGACGCTTACCTGAAAGGTTTCGACATCAACATTGATAAGGCTTACCCATATATGCGTAAAAATGCATTTGAAGTTTCGGAAGGCGAAGATTTCAAAAACGGCAAAGGCCGCCGTGGCATGAAATCATATTTGCAATATGGCTATATTCCGCTTGAAGACAGCATTAAAGAAGCTTTCCATAAAAACGAACAGGTTTCGCGCACCCTGGAATATTCGATGACCGACTTTGTACTCTCGAAAGTTGCTGAAAAGTATGGAAAAACTGATGATGCTAAAGTCTTGACTCAACACTCCAGAAATTACCAGAATGTATTTGACGAAGAAACCAAAAGTATGAGAGGCCGGTTTGCAAACGGAACCTGGAGCCCAAATTTCGAGCCTTATACCCGCGCTTCCTATCTGACAGAGGGAACTCCTATGCAGCACATGTGGTTTGTTCCTCAGGATATTCCCGGGCTGTTCGACCTGATAGGCGACAAAAAGCAAGTTCGTGACAAACTGGACGAGTTATTCAAATCGGGGCAATACTGGCACTCAAACGAGCCATGTCATCATATTCCTTATCTGTACAATTACCTGTGCGACCAGGCCAAAACACAGGAAACTGTGAAAAACATTTTGGCTAAAGAATATACGATTTACGACGGCGGTGTTCCCGGGAACGACGATTCGGGACAAACTTCGGCATGGTATGTATTTTCGGCTATGGGATTTTATCCGGTTTCGCCCGGAACCGGCGAATACCAGCTTTCATCGCCCATTTTCGAGGAAGTTAAACTTAACCTGAATCCAAAATATTATCCTGGCGGAAAGTTCACCCTCAGTCTGAACGACACAGCCACCTATAAAACATTTAACAAAGCTGCACTCAATGGGAAAGAAATTCCGTTTGTAATTAAGCACGAGGATATTCAGAAGGGCGGAAAACTGGAGTTCTCGAATACCACAAAATAAAATAAACTGAAAGTTTAAAAAGTCCGGAATCATCAGCGTTCAGCTGCTATTCCGGATTTTTTATTTTTCAGGCTAAATTCCTTGATTTTACCTATCCGTTCGCGTGCATATGGAGCATTTATGGCACTGTCTCCAGCTTCAGCCAGGTATTTGCTATAAAATTCCAGCGCCAGCTTTTTATTTGGATTAAATTCATCGTAAGTATTAGCAATCTCAACCAGAATTTCAGTTTTCTGAGGATCACATTTGTAAGCTTCCTTCAATGCTTCAATCGACTTTCCAAACTCGCGCTGAAGTCCATAAACCTGCCCCAGGCTATGATACATTTCAGTCATTCCAATGCGGGCTCCTTCGATCGCGTAATTCAGGTATTCAATGCTTTTGGGCAAATCAGATAAATACCGGCATACCATACCCAGGTAAAAATTCAAAATCGGATCATCCTGTTCTACTTCAAAACATTTTTCCAGAATCTGTCGTGCCTTGACATTATCTTTCACTGTATAAAGACAAAGTCCATAATTCTTCATCACATCAAAAATCGAATCGTTTTTTGCCAGATACTGCTCATAAACAGGTTTGGCTTCAACAAATTCCTTAATACTGTATAAAGCGTTGGATTCACGAAGCAAAATGGACGAATTCTCCGGAAAGAAATACAAAGCCCGGTCGGCAGTACGCACAACATTTACCGCGTCTTTGTTCGCAGCATACAAGGTTATTAAATTCTGATACATGCTCAGATCGTTTGGATTAACATCCAGAACCGATTCAAACAAATCTATCGCCTGGTCAAACTTCTGCCACCGAAAAGCAGCCAAACCCAATTGCCTGTTATAAACAACATTGGTCGAATCTTTATACCTGAGCATCATAAAGGTTCCATAGGCCTGTTCCAGATTTTCTGTGCTCATAAAAGCCTTTCCCAGCCTGAATTTCAGGTCATAGTCTTCAGGTTGGAATAACGATGCCTTTTGGTAATAAGGAATCGCCTTAAACGGATTACCCAACTCCATTTGCAAATCGGCAAACTCGGCCAGATACCGGCTATTGGTTGAATCCAAAGCAATAGCCTGCCCAATTGATTGTTCGGCGTACAGCGGCCTCGAAACCTGCCGGTAAATCATTCCCTGTTTGAAATACAATTCAGCATCCGGACTGACTGCCAATGTTCTTTTGATTTGGGTAAGTGCTTCAGGGTAATTTTTGTTCAGAATCAAAAGATCAATGTTTTGAGCAAAGCAAGCCAGCGGAATCGCAAAAAGAAGTGTTGCAATCCATTTTCTGAACATGGCTTAATAAATTAAAATTTGACAAAAAAGCCCGGGAGCTGAACACTTCCGGGCAAATATTCCTTGCTATTGAAGTGCAAAGTTGATTGGAAGAGTATAGGAAACCCTTACCGGTTTTCCATTATGCTTACCCGGATTCCAATTCGACAACAGTTTTACAATACGTAAAGCTTCTGCATCAAGCTCCGGAGATACACCTCTGGCAATCTTAGCCATTCCAACACTGCCATCTTTTTCAACTACAAAATTCACATATACCTTACCCTGAGTACCTTTTTTTTGCGCCTCGACCGGATATTTTATATTTTGTGCCAAAAACATCCTCAAAGCATCAATTCCTCCGGGATATAAAGGCATCTCGTCAACTACAACAAAAACTTCATCCTCGTTCTTTGGTGGTGTTGTTTTTGATCCATACCCTACTGCGGTTATTTCATTTACCGCATTTGTTTTAGGTACTAAAGTAATTTCTCCTGAAGCTTTATTCGCCTTCAAATCAAAATTATCCGATTCGGCAATTGCTTTTAAAAGTTTTTCAATAGCAGTGGCATCGCCCGAGAGCTGTATTTTTTTGCCGTCAACCATTATGGTTTTGCTTTGCGTTGCCGGTTGCGGATTTTGTGCAACAGTTACGTTTTGGTCGAAAGCAAAGCCGGTGATTAAACAAGCTGCCAATGCAAGGCCTACAAGAACCTTTACGTTGGCAATTTTTCTGGATTTTATCTTTGATAACATTTTGATACGGGTTTTAATTAATGAATAATTGAAGTTATTGGCAATAACAATCTGGTCGCCAACGTACTGATTAATCAGGAT
This sequence comes from Bacteroidota bacterium, assembly GCA_021849365.1. Taxonomy (GTDB): domain Bacteria; phylum Bacteroidota; class Bacteroidia; order Bacteroidales; family Prolixibacteraceae; genus Aquipluma. Next base: position 3,235 of record JAJZSZ010000118.1, read on the forward strand.
CTGCTTATACCACGAGGGTGCAGTCCCTTGAGAAATCACAGCCTGATCGGCTAAAAATTCATGATTTTCGCGCAACGCCCGTCTGAACATCCAGAAGAAGGGATTAAACCACTGAACAATGGCAATTATTTCAAGCATCAGTACATCGAATGTGTGTCCCTGCCGAATATGTTGCTGCTCGTGTTCAAGCATTTTTTCCCACCCCTTGGTTTCATGCAGATTTTTGCTCACGAAAACATAATTCAGAAAAGAAAAAGGACTCATCTCCCTATCCAGAAATACCAGTTTCATCTTGCCTTCAGTAACTACATCGTTCCTGACAATTAACCTGAATATCTGCATAATCTGAACACACAGTTTAATTGCAAAGAAAATAACACCAGCTAAATAAATGTAACCTAGCAAACTATAGCTCAAAACAAAGTGTTCGGCCTCAGTGGTAAATCCCGTTCCATACACAGTAATTGTACTTAACAGGTTCACATACGGAGTAACTGTAACTTCATCGAGAACTGTAGGCTGCGCGGCATAGAAAGGAATGTGCAGCAAAGGCAATACTGCCGAAAAAACTACCGAAACCAAAAGAAACCAGCGATTTACATTAAAAAATGTTTCTTTTCGCAAAACCAGAAAATAAACCAGGGCAAAAAGGCTCAGGCTTATTCCTGACTCAATCAGGTAATTCACAAAACTATTCATTGGATGGAGGATTATCGGGTTCTAAATCTTTTCCAACTTCCTTGATCATTTCTTCAAGGTCTGAGAGGCTCATTTTGTCTTCTTTGGCAAAAAAGGAAACCATTTCCTGAAACGAATTGCTGAAATAACCGCTGAGGAAATTCTTAAAATACGATTTCGTATAGTCCGATTTACTGATGATGGGAAAATACTGATAAGTTTTACCATACGCGTAATGGTCAACAAATCCCTTTTTCTCCAGAATACGGATAATGGTCGAAACTGTATTATAAGCAGGTTTGGGCTCTGGGAGCCTGTCGACAATTTCTTTTACAAAAGCTTTTTCGAGTACCCACAACTCATGCATAATCTGTTCTTCAGCCCTGGTTAATTCTTTCATCACGTAAACAGTTTAATTCATTATTACAACATCAAAAATCCTGCCAAAAACTAATCAATTAGTTGTTAAACTAAAATTTTAGTTATAAAAGACAAAAAAAAGAAAAACGATTTCAACCTTCCTGCCAAAAAAACGGAGTGATCAGTTCCTTATTTCAGCATTTCAGTTAATTGGATATCCTGAACAAATGTAAAACTAAAAAATTAGTTTTCAAACTAAATTATTAGTTAATATTTTTTAGTCATGCTTATTCTATAAAAACGAAAAAGGCCACCTGTAAAGGCGACCTTCTTTTGATTTAGCGTTTCAGGTGGTTTAGGTATTCCTGTTTACTAAATATAGTTGGTTTAGTTAGGTTCTATATTTTCTTACAAATTGCTGCCCAGCCACCGCCTTTAGCCAATTCAATCTTCATCTTATCGCCTTTGGTGACTTTTTTTACAATGTGTTTATAATCATTGCAGCTCTTTTCAGCGTTGATACCGTCCTGCATTATTTCAATCTCATAAGTTCCTTCGCCAAGGAAAGAAAAATCAACATCCAGAGAACGCTCAGTCCAGTCAGTCATTGCTCCTAAATACCAATTGTTGTCTTTCTGACGAGCCATCAGGATATAATCACCAACCTGTGCATCCAAAACTTTAGTCTGATCCCAAACGGTTGGCATTTTACTGATAAACGATGTTGTTTCGGGTTCCTTGTAATAATTCGATGGGCTGTCGCAAAGCATTTGTACCGGAGCATCGTAGCAAACATACATAGCCACCTGATGACAACGGGTTCCCAAACTCATCGGATTCGAGAAACTGATAGCATAGTCTTTCTGGTTTTTGTTGACCATCGCGCCAGGAGTGAAATCCATCGGACCGGCCAGCATACGGGTGAAACACAAAGTAACATCATGTTCCGGAGTAATATCTTTGCTCCATTTGCAGTTTTCCATTCCCTTCACACCCTCATGGTTGATGATATTTGGATAGGCTCGTGCCATTCCCGATGGTTTAAAGGCTCCATGGAAATCAACGAGTAATTTGCGGTCGGCGCAAGCTTTTGCAGTACGTTCGTAAAAATTAACCATATACTGTTCAGAGCGAGCCATAAAATCGGTTTTAATTCCTTTTGCACCCCATTTGGCATATATATCCAGAACCGCATCCATATCAGCATCCAGAGCATTCCAAAGGCACCACAGAATAATGTCAACATTCTTTGACTTTCCGTATGCAATCAATTCCTGAATATCAAGCGTTGGATTAGCTTCTTTAATGTTCAGCGTAGTTTTAGTCCAGCCTTCATCCAGAATGATGTATGGAATATTGTTTTTTGCAGCAAAGTCAATGTAATATTTATAAGTTCTGGTATCCAAGCCTGCTTTGAAATCAACGCCGTACACATTGTTTTCATTCCACCAGTCCCAGGCAACCAAACCCGGTTTAATCCAACTGGTGTCAGTGAGCTTACAGTCTCTCGAGAGAAGGAACACCATCTGATTTTCGACCAATCGTGCATCTTCGGTGCTGATCATGAAAACACGCCATGGGAAAGAACGCGTACCAGAAGTCTGAGCAATGTAGTCAGCTTCCTGAACATTCTTAATTCCACGGTCACCCTGTGGATCCGCTTTCAATATAACTTTCGGAAATTTACTTTTGAAAGCTGCTTTTCCGGTAGCTTCCATGAATAAACAAGGGTAGTCGAACAAGTCGGCTTCAGTAATTCCGATTTTAATGTTATTGTCAGCTTTTACAAGTGTTGGAAGAGATGCGAATCTGCCTGCCTGCAACGAGCTGATCTTTTGATCGAGATACAGTCGCTCGTAATGAGAATAAACAGTTTCTTCTTCCGGGAAAAGGACACCGTAATCACCTGCGAAATTCAGGCCTACTTCTTCATTCTTTACCGTGATATTTCCTTTCTGACTGGTTTCGAAACGGTAAGCAATACCATTATCGAATACTCGGAAACTCACAATGTAATCAGGTTTAAATATTAGGTTTAGCTGGTTATAGGTATTATCAATAGTTTTCGACTTTACAGCAACTACAGTTTGTACTGTTGATTTAACTGAAGTATTTTTTGCAGAAACCAGTTTGGGATTAGTTCCCAATACAGAAGTCCCCAAATCGAGACTCATTGTATTATTGGTAAAAATAGCCTGGTTATTAACGGCAGCCGACCATTTAATTTGAGTGTCGACTGAAACGGTAACTGCAATCTGGCCGTTGGGCGAAGTAACTTTATAATCTTTTGAAAATACATTAAGGGAAAGGGCAACAAATGCCAATGATAAAAACAGCTTCATACCTGGTTGTTAAATTAGTTGTGCTAAATTGAATAATCGTTCGATAATATCTATGGACGTTTAAACCTTATCCATGGACATATATTCAACAAACACGAAATCAAAACATTACAACCAAACTATTTTATAACAAATTCGTCGGCATCATTCAAAACTGGAAATTTAATTCTGAAATCAGCGAGTTCCTTGCTGGAAAATTCAGCAAAAATTATGCTTTCCGCTGACTCATCGCCAGAAGCGACCAACCTTCCTTTGGCATCAATCAACTGCGAGTTGCCCGAATAACTAATCTGATTTCCGTCAACCCCCACCCTATTGATACCAATCACATATGATTGATTTTCAATAGCCCGTGCTTTCAGCAAGGTATTCCATACATCCTTGCGCGACTCAGGCCAGTTGGCGCAGTACACCAGCACATCATATTCGTTACGGTTGCGCGACCATACCGGAAAACGCAGATCATAACAAATCAATGGACAAATTCGCCAACCTTCGTATTCCACAATTAACCGCTTGCTGCCCGCCTGAAAGTAACCATCCTCGTTGCCCATTGCAAACAAATGCCGCTTATCGTAGTGTAAAACTGTTCCTGAGGGTGTGATAAAAACAAGTCGGTTGTAATATTTATCAGCGTCCTGTATGATAAGACTTCCGCAAAGAGCAACCCGATGTTCCCGACTCTGTTGTTTCAGCCATTCAATTGTTTCGCCCGACATTGTTTCAGCCACCTGCGAAACATTCATGGTAAAGCCGGAGCTAAACATCTCCGGAAGAAAAACCACATCAGTATCCTTTGGCATCTGCTCAAGCATCCGATCGATTTTGGCACGATTCGCTACGATATCTTCCCATGCCAAATCAAACTGAAAAACCGATATTTTAAGAATTTCTTTCACCAGATAATTGACGATTTAATGATTGACAATTTACGATTTTTCCTTATCAGTAGATTCAACAGTCAATCGTAAATAGTTTAATAGTAAATGATTTCTAGTCTTCAGCAGAGAACTCTTGATGATGTTTACCAACTACGCCTCGTGCACGGTAGTATGCTTTCATCCGCCTGATATCAGTTTCAGCATCATCAGTTAACTCAAGGGTTTCAATCCAGCCAATTTCTTTCCGGCCAAAATCAAAAAAACCCAGATAAACAGTTGCTCCGGTTGCTTTGGCTATGGTATGAAAACCGGCCTTCCAGCGTTTGTTTCGCTTGCGCGTACCTTCCGGAGTAATTGCCAGGTGCATCAACTCCCTGCTGTTCATCTCTTTTATTATCTGTTTCACCACCGAAGTACCCTTCGAACGATCGATCGGGATAGCTCCCATTTTTTTCAGGAAGAAACCGACAGGCCAGAAGAAAAATTCTTTTTTGATCACAATATTGGCGACACCACCAACGGATGTATAATAGAGATAAGAAATCACAAAATCCCAAGCGCTTGTATGCGGAACACCAATGATAATTGCCTTTTGGTGCGGCATCACACCATTGATTGTTTTCCAGCCCCATAGTCTCAAGATGAGTTTACAACACTTGCTCCACATATGCTATTTTATCATTCTAATTTCAATTTGTCCGGCATTGCAATATGTCGACAGGTAAAGCTCGGCCAGTCTCACAGCCTCGTCAAGCAACGCATCGCCACCAAAATCAATAATAACCATTAAAAACCGTTTTGTTTCGTCGGTTACGCCAGTCCGCGACGAGTCGCTCGTTGGTGTGCCAAAAGCTCCGATTGCATCACGAAATACAGGCAAATATTCAATATTCAGCTCTCCCCGGCCTATACCAAAATATGGCTCATCGAAACGTCCTATACCAAAGACAACATCACCCTGAATCTGATCGGCATCATATCCGCCGATCGAGAAACCTGTCGAAATCGAAACCAGATTTAACTGATCGACAACATTATTGATCTGATAAAGACCTTTACCTGAGACCACGCGCCGAAGCAATGCCTCAGCCGACAACCGGTAGCGAGCCGGATCTTTTCCACAGGCTTTATAGGCTTTACGTGAAGACGCGATTGCTGGTATTTTGCTGATAGACTCGATGGATAACGATTCGCTCATTTGCATGATCTGGCTTCCCATTTCAGCCAATAATTTGGATGGAGATTCCTGCACCAGTACATTAGCTTCGATGCAGCCCAGCCTTAATGTGGGGCAACAGTTTTTAAGTTCGGGGCTAATGCATATTGGCTTCATCTCTTATATTGTTCTTGTTTTTAATGATGTAAAACTGAAGTCACCCAAAAGTAAGAATTTAGCCCGAATCAAATGACGGAAGCAAAAAAAATCCTGAACCGGGCAGATTCAGGATGGGCATTTAGAAAAAAACTTCCGTTCTTATATTTTCAGGAGGAATACCATATTTTTCCAGAATTACTGTTACCTCATCAATCATTTCAGAGTTTCCACAAAGGTAGCAAATGGTATCCTTATCAACAGGATGTTCTTTCAGGTAATAGGTTACCCGGCCAAAATAATCGCCTTTGTCATGACGTGAAGTGCACAGCAAATATCTCCTGGGGTCGAACGATTCTCGACCGTATGCCTCGTCCGCAAAATGAACACCGTGCAGAATATTGAATTTCAATTCAGGGTGCGACCTCACATACGAATGAAACGGCGAAATACCTGTACCAGTGGCGATCAGCAAGACTTTATTTCCGCTTTTGGTTTTCTCATCGAGAATAAAGTACCCTTTAGGCCCTTCCACATCAAGTTCCGATCCGGGCATTAAATGACGCAGGTAACGCGAGAAACTTCCCTCCGGAATTTCGCGAACCAGGAAATCGAGATAATCGTCGTTCACACCACTATAAATCGAATATTCGCGTCCTTTGTTTTGCCCCGGGATGCGGATCACCACATATTGTCCGGGTTCAAATTGAAAATTTCCACGGTCGAGCCGGATGATAAAGGTTTCTGGCGTCAGGTTGATGACTTTCTGTACGATATGCTTTTGTCTTTTCATTAATATATTCAATGGTTATTGGTAGCCGCAAAGACGCAATGCATTGCTTCTCTACAATATTATTTGTTTTACCCGTTTACATGTCGTTCCGCATGATACGATGAACGTACCAACGGGCTGCTTTCGACATAGGAGAATCCGCGTTTCATGCCTTCCATCCTGTATTTTTCGAACAATTCTGGAGTAATGTATTCCTGAACTGGAAGTAGATTGGAATCGGGTTGAAGGTACTGTCCAACGGTAAGCACTTTACAGCCAGCCTGCCGAAGATCGTCCATCGTTTGCAGCACTTCACTTTCGGTTTCGCCCAATCCGACCATGATGCCCGATTTGGCCACAATTCCGGATTCAGCAATAATCGAAATGGTTTTTAGGCTACGGTCGTAGCGAGCCGTGCTACGCACTTTGGGAGTCAATCGGCGAACGGTTTCCATGTTATGCGAAATCACTTCAGGGCGAGCATCAATCACCTTCTGAATTAATTCAGCATTAGCGTTAAAATCAGGAATCAGCGTTTCGATAGTCGTTTCCGGATTCAGCTCCTTGATTTTGCGGATGGTGGCGGCCCAGAATTCAGCTCCGCCATCTTCCAGATCGTCGCGGGTTACCGAGGTAATCACGCAATGTTTTAAACCAAGAGTTTGGATGGTTTTGGCCAGACGGAGTGGTTCCATCCAGTCAACCGGATCGGGCACATCGTTCTGGACGTAACAAAACCGGCAGTTGCGGGTGCATTTGTCGCCCAAAATCATAAAACTGGCTGTTCCGGCATTCCAACACTCGCCTTTATTGGGACAATTTCCGCTGGTACATATCGTGTGTAAGCGGTGATCGGCAATCAGGCGTTTCACTTTCGAGTAATTTTCGCCGCTTGGCAACTGAGCTTTCATCCAACGCGGCAACCGCTCCCGCTCTGTTTTTAATTCGGTCATGACAAAAAATTGAGTTCAGCATACAAACAGAATTAGGGGAATGAAGTTCATCAAATTTTGCGCTTTACCCCTGACAGGTTTTAAAACCTGTCAGGGGTATGGCTCCGGCACCAATTGAATCAACGGCCCGTCATTTTTTGTCGTCGCCAACATATTCCAGAATATCACCGGGTTGACAGTCCAACACTTTGCAAATAGCATCTAAAGTGGTAAAACGAATAGCTTTTGCCTTTCCGGTTTTTAATATCGAAAGATTTGACAGCGTCAGGTCAACTTTTTCTGACAATTCATTCAACGACATTTTCCGTTTAGCCATCATTACGTCAAGATTTACAATAATTGACATAGCTTATATGGTTAAATCATTTTCATTTTGAAGTTCGACTCCTCTTGAAAAAATGGTTGCAATGACATAGATTACAGCTGCCATTAAAACCCAGGCCTGACTGTCGGCCCAAAACTGGTTTAGGGTGTCTATTTCAAATCCATAATGCTGTATGCTTTTGGCAGTTTGGCTGGCAATGTAACTAATGAGTCCGATGGATAGGCTGTAGTAACTTAGGATTTTAATCTGATCAGCAGCATAACTGTTGAATGGTTTTGTTAAATCAAGTTTGAGTAAAAGCCTGATGACAACATAAAATAGGCATGCCTTCAAAATAGAGATGAACAGGATAAAACTATACATACTGAAAAATACCCATTTGTTAAGATTATACATTTGACTTAAGTCCAACTTTTGATATAAATTATGGATAATTTCAGGTTTGAAGATACTGTAAATAAAGTTGACTATTAATGCTCCGGCTTCAATGCACAAGCCAACGAAGATGACCCAAGCAATAATATGCAGAGCTTTAAATACGAAGTCGCTTCTTTTTTCCATGGTTGTTAAAAATTAAAATTATCCTGCAATAATAACATATATTTATCGAATAACAATAAATATATTCCTTTTTTCAGAAAATATTTTCTAAAAATGCTTTATACCATTTACTCTGATACGTTTTGGAAACCTGTCAGGAGTTATAGGTCATGTTAAGAAGAATGGATCGAAAATCCATAAAAGATGCTTATTTTGCACACCATTACCAAACCAACCATCATGAGCAAAACATACAACTGGGCCATCCTGGGATGCGGCAAAATCGCCCGTAAATTCGCCACCGACTTAAAACTTCTACACAACGCACGGTTATATGCGGCCGCCTCGCGCTCGCTCGAAAATGCGCAGGACTTTGCCACCGAGCTGGGTTTCGAAAAAGCCTACGGCAGTTACGAAGAGATGGTCAGCGATCCGGCTGTCGACGTGGTTTACATTGCCTCACCCCATTCGCATCACTACGAGCACGCATTACTTTGCCTCAACCATAAAAAGGCAGTATTATGCGAAAAAGCCTTTGCCATCAACTCGAAGGAAGTAGCCGCAATGATCGAAGCTTCGCACCGCAAC
>JAJZSZ010000119.1 GCA_021849365.1 Bacteroidota bacterium
CCGCGCAGGCGTCCAGGATTTACGGCAATTTCGTATTGTTTCACGTAGCCGCCGTAACTGTTGATGTCGGCCACACCGGGTGTTCCAAGCATTTCGCGTCGAACCACCCAATCCTGCAAAGTGCGCAGTTCCATCGGGTCGTATTTGTGCTCCAGCCCTTTATCAACGGTGAGTTTGTATTGGAAAATCTCACCCAAACCTGTAGAAATGGGGGCTAATTCAATTTTTGCTAGTCCAGCCGGAATATATTCTTCGGCTTCTTTAATGCGCTCGTTTAGTTGCTGCCGGGCCCAGTAAACATCCACATCGTCTTTAAAAACGACAGTAATTACCGATAATCCAAGGCGCGAAATGGAGCGGAGTTCAATGATGTCAGGAATGTTGGCCACAGCCACTTCGATTGGGGCAGTTATAAAACTCTCCACCTCCTGAACAGCCAGCGATGGAGCAATGGAAATAACCTGCACCTGGTTGTTGGTAATGTCGGGAATGGCATCGATTGGCAGGCGCGACAGCGAATAACTGCCCCAGCCAATGAGCGCAACCATGAACAACCCCACCATAAACTTATTCTTTATTGAGAAATGAATGATGCGTTCAATCATTTTGATATACAATTGGTTAATGAAAATAAAATAAAAATTCAGCCGGCAATATGAATGCGACTGACTTTTGGAAAAATGACCCGATCAGGCACACTTTTCCTGTAAAATTTCATTAACAAAACTGGGGTGGCTGCCAGATCGATTTTAGATAATCAGAAGTAACTGCTGAAATGTATTCAGGTAAATCGTATTCCTGAAGAAGTGTGAAGTTGTCAAAATGGATAAAAACGTCCTGCTGGATTACCGGAGTAGCGCAGCAATTGCAGGTACAAAAAGGAGAACAATCGTCACCCTCGTGATGGTGTTGATGCGTTTTTCCGTCAATTTCGGATTTCTCAATGTGTTTGTGCACAGGCTCATCAATGCATGGCATCGATGTGAGAAAAACGATGTAAATGGATAATATGTAACAAAAAAACTTCATCCTCTTAATTTACCTGAGCAAATATAAAAGGATGAGAGCAATAAAACTATTCTGTTATGAATTATTTGAAAATCGTTTAAACTGAATTTATTTCGATTACCAGCATCACTCAAATTTCAAATAGGTTCTTAGAATTCCTTTGATTTCTGATTGTTTTCGAAGAATTGCCTGTGCCTTTTTTCCATTTCCTGGAACTGCTGCTGGAACATTTGCATCATTTCTTCCATTGATTTTTGTTGGGTTTTACCAGCAATTTTATCCTGTTTTTTTACTGATGAAGTATCTTCTTTGTTTTCAAAAAAGTTACCGAACATATCATCTAAATCATTAAAATTGAATGTTATAGAGTCGTTGTTGAACTGATGGAGTTGATGCTCCTGTCCAAAATGTTTCAGTAGCAGAGAATCTTGTTTCTGGTTAAAAGGAGAGAACGGATTAGCAAACATTTTATCGAAATCATCAAAAAATGATTTGCTATGGAAAGTGCTGTCGTTAAAGAACTCAAAACTACCTCCAAACATTTTTGACAGATCTTCAGGAGATAATGATTTCATCATTGTTGTGTCGCCCGACCAGCTGTAAGAATACACCGAATCAAATTTAATGAGGTTTCCCTTTTCATCATACTCCTTGGTAACTTTAGAATTTTCCTGTGGTAAATTTTGCTTTTTCTCCGGATTCTGGGCCATTAAACCAATTACCAGGCATAGATTCAGGAACGAAAAAATAACCAAACGTTTCATACGATTTAGGATTTAAATTCAACTCAAAATTAATTTCAAACGCGCAAATCCGGAATTTAAAAAAGCTTAAAACAGTATAAAAAATCTAAACTTCCGGCTTTTGCTAATTTATTGCCAATAAACTATAATTTGAGATTTTCAATTATCTTTATTTTTTCCAATATCACCGCTGATGGAGAACATTATTTGCAAGAAATTAACGAATGAACAGGGAAAGATCATCGACATTGATTTGGGTGGAATGCTTGTTCTGGAGAATTCCTCACATCTGAAAAAAGAATTGGTTGGTGTCATGAATCACCTGAATAACAAGGTGAAAATCCGGATTTTAAATCCGGAAGGGCTTGATCTTTCATGCATCCAGCTGTTGATGGCATTTATAAAGCATATGGATGAAAATCATGTGTCATATTCTTTTGAGTGGTCGCTTGATGATGATCAAAAAACATTATTGGGAAATGTAGGATTGAATAACGAATTATTTATTGAATAATAGATATGCCTAAACAGATTTTAATTGCCGACGATTCGGAAAGTATTCGTGAAATATTGTCGTTTAGCCTTTCGAATGCGGGTTATCAGGTTTTGGTGGCTACCGATGGTTTGGATGCTTTAAAGTATTTCGATGGCAGGCCAATCGATTTGCTTCTGACCGATTACCATATGCCCAATATGAATGGGTTGGAATTAACCATGAAAGTGCGACAAACCGAGAATTACAAGTTTATACCAATTTTGGTATTAACTACCGAGAAACAGGTGGAAATCATCAGGGAAGCCAAAGATTCGGGAGCTACCGGATGGTTGTTGAAACCATTCAATACTGAAAAGCTTTTACAAACGTTGCGAAAAGTTATTCGATAATGAATTCGTTCGTCGAGAAATTCAAAGTTGAAGTTGGGGAGTATTGCGAACGCCTCGAATCGGGGTTGCTGCAACTTGAGCACAATCCTGAGAATCATCTGGTTATTTCAGATATTTTCAGGATGATGCATACCATGAAGGGTAGTGGCGGCATGTTCGGGTTCGATTTGCTGAGTGAGGTTACCCATGATCTGGAGTCGCTGTTCGAAATTTTCAGGGCAAAAGAGCGAATGGTCGATTCGGAGGTCATCAACTTTACATTGAAAGCTGTGGATGGATTGAAAAGACTGATGGTTGAGAATCCGGATGATGAAGATCGCTTGCTTGCCTCAAGACTGAAGTTGGAAACACAACAGCAAATAGCCCGTTTTACCTCGACAAATGCTGAAACTGCGATTGAAGATTTGTTTTATACTCCCGATGAGAGTATTTCCGGGTCAAATCAAACAACCTATTACATCTCGTTTAAGCCTGATGAAGATATTTTAAATAACGGCACCAATCCGCTTTACCTTATCGACGAACTAAACGCTCTGGGCGAGTGCAATATTCAGGTTTCTTCTGAAACACTTCCTTCGCTGGAAAACCTTGACCCGCTAAAGTGCTACATCTCATGGTACCTGTTTATTGCAACCGCTGAAAGTATTGATACATTGCACGATGTCTTTATATTTGTTTCAAACAGTGCTCAGGTTACGATTGATAAAGTAGCAAATGAGAATGTTATTCATCAGGAAGCTGTTCTGGCAGCATTTCTGAATGCCCAGATTAATGGCGAGCCCTGGCAGTTTGACGAGGTTAATAAAGCTGCACCGGAAGCCAGTGCCAAGCCGGTTTTACTAGACGAGCCTGAAGTCTCCAATGTTTTACTCAAACTATCACCTGAACATTATAAAAATTCGGCATTCGATCAAACAACTGTTGATTCGATCAGGGTCAATTCAGTAAAAATTGATCATTATATGAATCTGGTGAGCGAATTTATAATTGCCCAATCACGTTTGGAGCAGATTTCGTCGCGCATTGCCAACCTTGAACTTGACCAGATCACTGAGACTTTAGGAAAGCTCAATCGACAGCTTCGTGATAATGCGTTCGATATGAGCATGATTCCGTTACAAAGCCTGGTAGTTCGGTTTAAAAGATTGATCCATGACTTATCCAACTCACTCAATAAAGATGTTGTTCTGGTAACCGAAGGAATGGAAACTGAGCTGGACAAGAACCTGATTGAAAAGCTGATAGAACCTTTACTGCATATTATCCGGAATTCGTTGGATCATGGAATTGAAAGCAAGCCGGAGCGAAAGGAAAAGAATAAAAATGAGGTTGGAACAATTTTGTTAAAGGCTTCAACCATTGGAAGTTATGTGCAAATTGAAATTGAAGATGACGGTGCAGGGTTGAATACAACTAAAATCAGGGATAAGGCCATCAGCAAAGGTTTAATCTCTGGACAGGAAACAATGTCGGATCAGGATATTTACGGGCTAATTTTTGAACCCGGTTTTTCGACCTCCGAATTGGTGACCGATGTGTCGGGACGCGGCGTTGGAATGGATGTAGTCAGGCGAAGTATTCAAAATATGCGTGGTACTATTGAGCTTGCCTCCGAGAAAGACAAGTTTGCCCGGTTTACCATCAAATTGCCTCTTTCACTATCGATTACCGATGGGTTGCTAACCTTGGTAGGACATAATTATTACGTCATTCCTTCGACTGTCGTTCAAAAGTTACACATTGTTGCAACAAAAGGCTTGACCAATGAACCCGGGCAAAAACTTGAGCTCGACGGAAACCTTGTTTCTTACCTGAATTTGCGGAAGGAATTTGGATGCGAAGGAATAATTCCCGAAGAACAGTATGTGGTACTAGTTACTTATGGAGCCAGTAGGTTTGCATTGATTGTTGATGAGGTGATTCGAGAATACCAGGCTGTAATTAAGCCGCTAAGCCGGATGTTCAAAAATCAGGATATGTTTTCAGGAGCCAGCATTTTAGGATCAGGACAACTGGCTTTGGTGATTGATACAAACAAGATGATACAGAAATATTTGTAACCAATGACAGCCGAAGTTATATATGGTTTAAATGCTTACTTTACTTTCAGGATCGAAGGTGAACTATTTGCCGTAAACATTGGCAATATGACCAAAATCCTTGAACTGACTGAACTGACTGAAGTTCCGAATACATCAAAAGCTTTTAAAGGAATTATTAATGTTTTTGGCGATGTTATTCCAGTTTTTGATGGCCGATTAAGATTTGGGCTTCCTGAAAAAGAGTCTCCACCAAAATCTTGTATCCTGATTTTGGTTTTTGAGCTTGATGGACAAACAGTAAGTTCCGGTATTGTCGTGGATTCGGTTGAAAAAGTGATAGTTATCAATCCTGATCAAATTCAGGATCCGACAACTTTGGGAAAAAGGTTTAATGCAGGGCTTACCGATGGTGTTGCCACGATAAACGAAGAGCCGGTCGTGATTCTGAATATGGAAAAGATATTTTCGACCGAAGATGTGAAACTGATTACTACTGTTGAATAATTTAAAAGTTTAAAGTATGAGATTTGTTGACCTGAAAATCCGGACCAAATTAATGGGTGCATTCGGAGTTTTAATCCTGATTGCTTTCATTTTATCGGTTAATACAGTGGTAACATTGTTCTTTTTTAAGAAAAATATAGGTTCGTTTACCCGCGAATTTTTGCCCCAACTCGAATTTTCGGCACGCATAAACAACGAGATTCAAATGGTGGCATTTAATATGGAAGGCTACTACCTGACCGGAAAACCCGAATACTTCACAAGCGCACGTTTCGAATTCGACTCTTTAAAAAATGCCCTCGATAAAGGAGAACTCTTGCTCGAGAATTCAAAGGAACTGACCAAACTTGAGCAGATTCTAAGCGAAGCAAAGATTATGCTTCCGCAATACGAGCAAACGATGATGATGGTATTTAAAACCACTCAGGACATAAACCTCTTACAGGAGAAAATAAAACAGAATGGCAATGTTCGTGCCGCTGCTGAAAATACAGCCTTACAAAAGAAAAGAAAAAAGAATGTTGTGGCAACAAGTTCGGCAATTGTCAAATCTCAGGATTTAGTTAACGAATTATCCCAGAAGACAGCCCAGCTTCAGCAACTCCGGGAAAAAGATGCGGCAATTATTGCCGGCTTAAAATCAAAATCTGAAAAGCTCCGAAAATCAGTAGCTGTTTATACTTCAGAAGTTGCAACCGATTTCAACGATTCAATAAGGTCGGCAGTGCTGATAACTGTGATAATAGTGCTGATTTCGCTTGCGTTTGCCGTTTTCACCCTCATTTCTATTTCGAGGTTAATTACCGTGCCACTTTTAAAAGGAATTGAATTCGCGCAGAGTTTGGCGAAGGGCGATTTAACTGCAGAGATAGAAGTTACCCGAAAGGATGAAATTGGAATACTCGCTCAGAATTTACAGCAAATGAATTTACGTTTTCGCGAAGTAATAAGCTATGTTTCTTCTACATCCGGAAATCTTTCGGCTGCAAGCCACGAGCTTAGTTCAACCTCGCAAATGGTTTCGCAGGGAGCCTCGGAGCAAGCCTCTTCGGCCGAGGAAGTTTCGGCTGCCATCGAGGAAATGGCTGCCAATATTCTGCAAAACAGGGAGAATGCAAAAGTGACTGAAAATATTGCAATAAAAGCCGAAAATGACATCAATAGCGGAAGCAAAAAGGTAATAGAAACCGTAGACGCCATGCGCGAGATAGCAAATAAAATATCGATTATTGGCGAAATAGCCTTTCAAACCAATATTCTGGCACTGAATGCTGCTGTTGAGGCAGCCCGCGCAGGCGAGCATGGTCGCGGTTTCGGTGAAGTGGCCTCCGAGGTAGGAAAGCTCGCTGAACGAAGCAAGCTGGCTGCACTGGAAATAGAAGAGCTTACTAAATCGAGTGTTTTTAGTGCCGAAGAAGCTGGCAAACTGATGCATGAAATTGTTCCTGAAATACAGAAAACCTCGCAACTTATTCAGGAAATATCGGCTGCCAGCAAGGAACAAAGCGCCGGGGCCGACCAGATTAACACGGCTATTCAGCAGTTGAATATGGTAACACAACAAAACGCCGCAACATCCGAAGAATTATCGACCAATGCGGTTGAGCTCGCGGCTCAGGCCGAACACCTGCGTGAGATCATATCCTTCTTCAAAATTGGGCAGGCCGAACACGATTTGTGGCAAAGGCATGAAATAAGCCAGTTTGCACCGCAAGTAGATCATTCTACCGGCACAAAGCGCGGAGTAGTGATTGAGCTGGATGAACCGGATATTTCGGACGATGAGTTTGAGCGGTTTTAAAAAAGATAGATAATTAAATACTTGAAGTGAAATCAGAATTTATCGAAATATCAGACGAACTGTTTTTACAGGTTGGCAAAATGATCACCGAAAAATACGGGATTAAAATGCCGCCCGAAAAGAAAATCATGTTTCAGGCTAGGCTACAGCGCCGTTTGCACGAACTTGATATTCATTCGTTTGATGAATATGCCAAAATATTACTGAACGATAGCTGTTCAGCAGGTGAGTTTAATCAGCTGGCCGATCTTATTTCGACCAACAAAACCGAATTTTTTCGGGAGAACGAGCATTTTACCTTCCTGAATTCCATAATTCTTCCCGAATTCATTAAAGTAAAAACTCCAAGTCTGTCATCACAACTTAAGATCTGGAGCGCGGGTTGTTCAAGTGGTCAGGAAGCATACTCTATTGGAATTCAGATTGAGGAATTTCTTCGGACATCAGGTCAGCGGTTCGATTATTCAATTTTGGCAACAGATATTTCAGCAAGAATGTTGCGTCAAGCCAGGGAAGCAATTTATCCTTTTGCTCAGGTTGATGAATTATCGGCTGAGATTAAGCAGCGATATTTCCTGAAAAGCAAAGATGTCAGGACGATGAAAGTCAGGATTATAAAGGAAATAAGAGATAAAGTGACTGTAGGCTATATGAACCTGATGGAAGATTTATATCCGTTTCAGGCACAATTTGATGTTGTTTTTATCAGAAATACCTTGATTTATTTTGACCGGGCGAATCAGTTAAAAGTTCTGAAGCAGGTTTTAAACAGCCTGAAACCGGGCGGATTTCTGCTGATTGGCCATTCGGAGTCGCTCATCAATCTGCAGTTGCCTATACAATCAGTGGCTCCAAGTATATATGTTAAAACTAATGTATAAGGATATGAATTTCAGGAACGAATACGAATTAGAACTTGAAAAGTGTAAACAGCACGTTACACAACTCAGGCGGGAAAATGAAGAACTGGCTAAAACCCTTTATGAGTTAAATGAGAAGTTGCGCGATTCGGAACAACTGAAAGGCCATTTCATAAGCAATGTTACCAACGAGATTGTAAATCCGTTTACCAGCGTACTGGCTCTGGCCGCCAATATTCAGCAATTGAAGGAGGGTGACATTAAACAGGCACATCACATGGCCGGACTTATTTTTGAAGAAGCATTTCACCTTGATTTTCAGTTGAAGAATATTTTTGCAGCTGCACTGATTGAAGCCGGAAAGGAAGAAACGAGCAATTCGATAGTCGATTTACATGATTTTACTGTTCAGTTGGGTGAATATTTCAAGTCGCTGCTAAGCAAAAAGAAGATAACTCTTTCAATTAATTTTCCGGGAGAGAAAAATAATGGTGAATCTTTAAAATTTACAACCGACAAGGCAAAGCTTGATTTGATCCTGAAAAACCTGATCAGTAATTCGATAAAATACAGTCCTGAAGATTCGGTTGTTGAAGTTTCCTTTGTGATTGGGAATGATGAACTTCGAGTTGAGGTTTCCGATCATGGGAAAGGGATTAAACCTGAAGATCGTAAAGTAATTTTCGATCGTTTTAAACAGCTCGATGAAAAGATAAACTCGGTAAATACGGGTCATGGCCTGGGATTATCTATTGTTCAGGCCTATGCTGAAATGCTTGGTGGCTCGGTTAACATTAGCGATAATGTGAATGGCGGAACTGTTGTTCAGGTGGCTATCCAGCAGGGAGTAGATCCGGACGATTGGGACGATCTTGAAGGTTTTATCATTGGTACAGAAACCAGTTACTGATGGTTGCAGCGAAAAAAGAATATTATTTTTTGCATCCATCAACTATTTACGTCAGTAATGAGCCGCTGTGGATAACAACTATTCTCGGATCGTGTGTGTCGGTTTGTTTATTTGACAAAGTCAGGAAAACTGGAGGGATGACTCATTACATGTTACCATACTGGAACGGTGTTGGATTGGAGTCGCCCAAATATGGCAATGTGGCTATTGAACAACTATTTCAGAAAATGCTTGACTTTGGTGGAAAAAAAGAAGATATTGTATGTAAAATATTCGGAGGCGCCGAAGTTTTAACCGAACATAGCTCGGTATTCAATGTTGGCCATAGAAACATTGAACTAGCCTTTAAGATGATGGAGAAATTGGATATTCCTGTGATAAGTTCGAGTACAGGAGGCCGTCTTGGGCGAAAAATCCATTTTAATACAACAACCGGCGAAGTGCTCCAAAAGTACCTGTTAAAGGGTAACCTAAAATGAAACTAGATGAAAAGAAGGATTAAAGTGTTGATTGTGGATGATTCGGTTTCAGTACAACATGTACTTCGGGAAATACTGGCAAACGATCCTGAAATTGAAGTTATGGGAATTGCCTCTGATCCGTATGAGGCCGTTGCCAAAATTGCCGAAAATATTCCTGATGTTATAACTCTCGACATAGAAATGCCCCGAATGGATGGCCTTACGTTTTTGCGCAAATTAATGAAACAGCATCCTATTCCGGTATTGGTTATTTCATCGGTAGTAGGCGAGGGTTCGGAGAATGCGATTAAGGCAATAAAACTTGGCGCAAGGGAAATTATTCCCAAGCCCAAATTAGCAACTCCGGAAGAGCTGGATGAATACAGTATTCGCATTGTTGATGCCGTAAAAGCTCTGGCTCAAATCGGGCGTCAGCACGTTTTAAGATCATCATATGGTGAAGGCAAAACAGGTAATTCCAACGAAATGCCGATAAAAGAAGTACACACTTTAGACCAGCTTTCTGAAAATGTGATTTTGGTTGGAGCATCAACCGGGGGAACTGAAGTAATTTCCAGAATACTGAAAGGTCTTCGGACAGATTTACCCGGAATATTGATTGTTCAGCATATGCCCGGTGAGTTTACCAAAGCATTTGCCAACAGGCTGGACCGTGAATGTAGTTTGCAGGTGAAAGAGGCAGCTAACGGTGACCTTATAAAAAATGGATGTGTTTATATTGCCAACGGGTTCAATCATCTTGAACTTGATATGCAGAATGGTAACTATATCTGTAAACTTGAAAAAGGAGAATTGGTAAATCGGCATCGACCATCAGTTGATGTGTTGTTTAATTCAGCCTGTAAATTTCAAGGTAAGAATATTACTGCTATCTTGCTGACCGGAATGGGAGCCGATGGGGCCAAAGGACTTTTGAGGCTGAACGAGATTGGTGCGAGAACTTTTGCGCAGGATGAAAAATCGTCGGTGATTTTTGGAATGCCCAAAGAAGCTATAAAACTTAATGCCGCCCAAAAGATTGGGTCGCCTGACGAATTAGTTAGTTGGATTAATACCTTATTTTAATCATATATGATGGTTAATGATCAAATATCTAAGATTCTGATTGTGGATGATGTTCAGCTTAACCTTGACCTGATGAAAGAAATTTTGTCGGAAAACGGTTATATGATCGCCACCGCCATAAACGGAAAATCAGCAATCGCCAAAGCCAAAGCGCATAAATTCGATTTGATTTTACTTGATGTTGTTTTGCCTGATATTGATGGTTTTGAGGTTTGTTCGCACTTGAAAGCTGTTCCTCAAACACAGAATATTCCAATTATTTTTCTTACCGCTAAAAAGGAAAAAGACAGCATCGTCGAAGGTTTCAAACTGGGGGCTGTTGATTATATTTCAAAACCATTCATCAAAGAAGAACTTCTTGCCCGTGTAAATCTCCATCTAACGTTGAGGAAATTTCAGGAGGAATTGATTCGGTCGAAAGAAAGGGCAGAGGCATCGGCCCAGGCCAAGGCAATCTTTTTAGCCAATATTTCGCATGAGATTCGCACTCCAATGAACGGAATCATTGGAATGATAGATATCCTCAAACGTACACAATTAACTGCCGAACAGCTGGAATATATTGATATTATTGGTATTTCAGGTGAAAACCTTTTGATGATAATTAACGATGTTCTTGATTTCTCGAAGATCGAAGCCGGTCAGATAACATTCGAGCACATCCGGTTTAATTTATGGGATGAGATTAACGAGGTTATTAAAATACTTCGGTACAAAGCTGTTCAGAAAAACCTTGATCTTTCGTTTGAGATTGCTCCAAATGTTCCGCAATTATTGGTTGGCGATCCGTTAAGGTTAAAACAGGTTCTGATCAATCTTTGCAATAATGCCATCAAATTTACGGCCGAAGGCTATGTTCATGTAGCGGTTAAGATTGTTAGCAGAAATGAGAGCGTTGTTCGTTTATACTTTGAGGTTAAAGATACCGGAATCGGAATTTCTGCTGAAAATCAGCAGAAGCTGTTTAAATCATTTTCACAGGCCGACACCTCGACTACCCGTAAATTTGGCGGTACTGGCTTGGGATTGGCTATTTCAAAAAACCTTGTACACCTGATGAATGGAGAAATAGGCATTATTAGTGAGGAAGGGAAAGGTGCAATATTTCATTTCGAAGGGGAGTTTGGCCTTGCCGGGTCAGAGTTGTCTGATTCGGAAACGAAAGAACTGGAAGAATCGGTTCGGCACGACCAAAAGCTGAAAATTTTATTGGCTGAAGATAATGTTATTAACCAAAAAGTTGCTATATTAAATCTGCAGAAACTCGGGCATTCAGTAATTGTTGTTTCTGATGGTCTTCAAGCGTTTGAAGCTTTTAAAAGCGAATCTCCAGATATGATTTTTATGGATGTTCAGATGCCTCATATGGACGGTGTTGAAGCCACGGCAAAAATACGAGAGTGGGAGAAAACCAATAATGTTTTAGCGCGGGTACCTATTGTAGCTATGACGGCAAACATCCTTAAAAGTGATAAAGATTTATTTGTTTCGGCCGGAATGGATGACTATTTGGGAAAACCTTTTAATGTAAGTGAGCTGGTTAGTGGAAAATCCGGTCAAACTGAGCACCTGATACCGGAGTAAAGTGAGCATATCAAACCGGAGCAAAGTGAGCACCTGATTCCGGGGCAAAGTGAACAATCAGAAACAGGAGTTTTTATCAGGCTATTG
>JAJZSZ010000120.1:0-1696 GCA_021849365.1 Bacteroidota bacterium
TTCCGATCTGAATTATTTCGACGATACCCAACGGAAAAAACTCTTCGAAGTATATTCGGCAATGCTTCAGTTGCGCGCACAATTCGATGTATTTACCTCAGGAAAAGAAACCTTGTCGGTAAATGGCGAACTAAAAAAGATACAGCTTACCCAGAATGATCACAACATAACTGTCCTGGGAAATTTTGGTCTTTCTGATCAGTCCATTATTCCTGATTTCCAGCACACAGGCACCTGGTTCGAATTTTTTACCGGAAACGAAACAGCTGTTTCAAACGTAAGTTCTCCAATCCTGCTGAAAGCCGGAGAATTCAGGCTTTACAGCGATAAAAAACTCCCCTCATACAACAGCCTGGTAACAACAGCCCCTGAACAGTTGACCAATCCGACTATCCGTATTTTTCCCAATCCGGCCACCGACCGGATGCAGATTGAAAGTCAGGAGATCATACAGCAACTCGAACTTATCTCGCTGAATGGACATATTATCCGGATTTTGCAACCCAATACGCCAAATCCACAAATTGAACTTAACGGAGTTAACTCTGGATTATACTTTATCAGGATAAAGACCCAAAATCAGACTATCACTGAAAAAATTGTGAAATATTAATATGTAAAAACGTACACTTTCTGAATCCATCAGACAGAAAATTACGTAAATCAACCCGTTACATAAGTATTGAATTGTAAATTGCAGAAAGAAAACGGATTGAACGGCCAGTAAAAGTAAAACTTTAACGAATTAATCAATCGTTTAATTTTTTAATTAACTTTAGCCAATTCACTTACTTTAAAGCCTGAAAATATGAAAGCCATATTCTTTATTTTGATTATGGTTATCATGACTGCCACTGTTAATGCAGTGCAGCCAGCAAGAAAACCATTTATTCACATCAAGGTTGATGGTGCTCCAATAAAAACAGGTGAGATCCTTACCGTAAACAAAGGCCAGAAATTGAAACTGGAAGTTGAACTGGAGGGTGGACGAAGAGACTTTTGCAAATTTCCTGATTCGTATGCCGATGTTGCAGGCACCGCGCAAATTCTCTCGAGGGGGGCCAATGGGCTGACTTATTCATTGAACGGAAAGACTGCTGAATGGAAATTGATTAAAGAAACTTTCGAATTTACTTCTGATGAATTCATAAAAATTGCAGGCTCTGAAAATCAACCCACAGCCGAACTTACAATAACGAACGAGAAATTCTCCCAATCGTTTGTAAAAGCTACAATTAAAGCAACCTGGCAATTTAGCGACGGTGAAACAACCAACCTCGAAGAAAATAATGCTGAAGCACAGGTATATTTTAAGGTCGCCGGAACTTCCGACGCCTGGTTTGTTACCCAAAACATAAAAGCCAGCGGACTAAAAAATGAAGCTGTACAGGAAAAACTGATTCAGCTACAGGCTGCATGCGACAGCGTGGAAAAAGATTTGTCCCGCCTGAATTTCGCTGCAACTCAACAAAACATACGAAATCTTCAGCTAGCAGGTAACAACCTGAAAGCTACGATTGACGAAGTAACCGCCCAGACTCCAAATTACCAGATAAAGATTGAATTTATTGGTTTACCTTCCGATCATGCCTATAGTGATATCAGCCTGATTTCGAATATTAAGAATGCCTGGACATCGTTGGAACCATTTGCAACCGACCTGAAACAACAACTAAGTGTCGTGACAAGAAGCAAA
>JAJZSZ010000120.1:1706-11921 GCA_021849365.1 Bacteroidota bacterium
CAATACATTCCAAATCTGCATGTTGACAGCCTTCGGATCCCAGAGAATTTAAAATCGATAAAGAAAGAAAAAGACATCACGAATTATACCGAGACATTGAAAAACTTCAACGAGTTCATCGATCAGCGCACTCAAAAAGTTTCCGGTGAAAATCAAAGCCTCAGCGCTGTCAATACGCGCATTCAGGCTGTACGTTTGTTCGACGGAATGCTCCGGAGTTACTTTGCCTCAATCAACTGGGCCGATTGGAAGAGTACCCGGGAATAGAGAAATTAATTGGCTTTAAAAACCACCTTACCACGCAGAACGGTTTCCAACACTTTTGACTTCAGAATGTCAGACTCCTGACATGTCATTAAATCGGTATCAAGTACAACAAAGTCGGCCAACTTTCCGGGCTCAATGCTTCCTTTTTCATTTTCCTCGAATCCGGATTTGGCTGCCCAAATTGTTATCGACCGCAATGTCTGCTCGCGGGTCAGGGCATTTTCCATCTGGAATCCGCCGGCAGGAACTCCTTCCAGATTTTTACGGCAAACCGAAGCATAAAAAGTTTTGAGTGGACTGATATCTTCAATCGGGAAATCGGTTCCATTCGGAATCCATCCGTTTTGAGCAAGTAATTGCTGATAAGCGTAGGCCGTTTTAATCCGGTCGTTTCCTAAACGCTCGTCGGCCCAAAGCATATCCGATGTGGCGTGTGTTGCCTGAATAGAAGGAATAACCGAATATTTTCCAAACAAGGCAATATCATCCGGATGAACAACCTGAGCATGTTCAATTCGCCAGCGCCTGTCGTTCTTGTCTTTCAGGTATTTTCCGTAAATATTCAGGATAAACCGGTTGGCTCCGTCGCCAATGCAGTGAACAGCAACCTGGAAATTGGCATTGTAGGCCTTCTGGCAAATGTCGTCGAAATACGATTCAGGATTCATAAGCAAACCACGGGTTCCGGGTTGATCGGAATAATCGTTTAACAGGTATGCTCCTCGCGATCCCAAGGCTCCATCAGCATATAGTTTTATCGAACTTACCTGCAACCTGTCAGTACGATACGGCCCTTTTGTCAAAAAATAATCCATGTTTTCTTTACTCGGATCCATCATCACATTCATCTGCATTTGCAGTTCGCCTTTTTTTTGTAATGCATCGATGAGCAAGATTGTTTCTTTTGGAAGACCACAATCGGTAACCGAAGTCAGTCCAACCGAAAAGCAGTTCTTTTCGGCTTCGAGTAAAGCTTTTGTTTTCAGTTCATCAGATGGAGTTGGAATCTGATTAAAAACCAGCTGCATAGCATTGTCGATTAAAATACCTGTTGGCTGGCCATTTTTTAATAATACATCACCACCTTCAACCCGGGTTTTGGCATCAATTCCCGCCAATTCGAGGGCTTTGGCATTACACCAGGCAGCATGCCCATCGATCCGGACCAGGTAAACCGGAGTTTCTGGAAACAACTTATTCAGCTGCTCATTATTGGGAAACGATTTTTCAGGCCACAAATTTTGATCCCAACCCCTGCCAAGGATCCAGCCTTCGCCAAGCTGCGCCTTCCTTTCCTGAAGTTTCCGGTATATGCTTTCAGGAGTTGATAGTCCTCCTAAATCGGCATATTGCATCAGGTCCATTCCATATCCGTAAAAATGGCAGTGAGCATCGTTAAATCCCGGATAGATGATTTTTCCTTTTAAGTCGAGAACCTGATCTGATGTGTACTTTGATTCAATCTCTTTAACAGAGCCGACGGCCACGAAGCGACCATCTTTTACTGCAAAACTTTCGGCTACTGAAAACGCGTCGTCAACGGTATAAACGGTTGCATTGGAAACAATCAGATCAACTTTCATTTTTGGGGAATTACATGAATTCAGACTGAATAAAATAACAAAAATCGGAATCAGGTTTCGGTTCATAGGTCTTGAATAAACTGTTGGGCATCAGACGAAAGTAGTAGATTAATCGGACAGAAGCAAAAAAAGCGGCCACCCGAAGGTAACCGCTTTTACATTTTTGATCAGAATAGATTGATTAATACCCTGGGTTTTGCACCAGAAGATTATTCTTGTTAATCTCATCACGATAAATCGGGAAGAAATAACATTTATTATTCCATGCACGTGCATCACCCGGAACATCTTTTTTAGTGAAGATTGGATCACCCCAGGTTGAACCATCGGCTTTGCGATAAGAAGCAACTGATGATTCGGAAGTAACATATTTAACATCAACACCTGATGTTTGATGATAAGCAGCCGGCCCAATTAACCAGCGGCGAACATCCCAGAAGCGTTGATCTTCGTAAGCAAATTCAATTCTGCGTTCGTGACGGTAAGCCTGACGAAGTGCATCACCTGTAACAGAGGCAGCTAATTCAGGCTGACCAGCACGCTTGCGAATCATATTAATATATGTGCGGGCTTCAGCATCTTGTCCCAATTCAATACATGCTTCGGCATAGTTCATCAATACTTCGGCGTAACGGATGTGTTTGAATGGAACATCCTGTTTTACGTACTGAGGATCGATTGCCGAATCAACCCATTTGCGAACATAGTATCCGGTTTTACCACCATTCCAGTCTTCGATTGGTCCTTCGCGAGTATCCAAACCTGCTTTAATCATTTTGCCTGACTGGTCGTAAACGTGACCTACCTGAATTTTGCTGAACGGGTCAATCTTCAAAGCATCATCCGGACGTTTTCTCCACTGAACACCCTCGTATAATACAGTTGCATATAAACGGGCATCGCGCTTTGCATATGGATTAGCTTTATGTTTTGGGTTGTCCCAGCTAAACTTGCTGCCGTCTTTCATTTCATAATCGTCAACCAAATCGCCGAGTGGACAGTTGTTACCCCAGTTGTGGTATCCGTTCGGACCGCAATACAGAGCAGGGTTGTATCCTTCCCAGCTTTCGTCGGTTTTTGCAGTGAAGAATTGTAATAAAATATCTTCGCTGGTACCTTTTGATGTAAAGAATTCAACAAAGTTATTGGCAACAGAATCAGTAGCAGCTGGATTAGCTTTGTATAAGCTGTATTTGTTCAGATCAATAACTGCTTTGGCTGCATTTTTAGCTGCAGTCCAACGGGCAGTTGCATCACCACTGGTGTAACCTAACAAATCAGGTTTCGAAAATCCATTAGTAACAACACTGTTTTTGGCAGGATTGTGCAAATCGCTGGCAGCATATAACAATACGCGTGCTTTAAGTGCTAAAGCTGCACCTTTTGTAATATGACCATCGGTAGCATAAGTATCCGATAAATTAGCAGCGGCTTTGTCGCATTGGTCAACAATGTATTTAATACAATCATCATACGAATTACGGGCAACTGTGAATTCATCTGTCAAACCGTACACTTTATCAATGATCGGAACCCCACCATACAGGTTAGTCAGGTAGAAATAAGTCCATGCATTCAGGAAATATACCTGACCTTTCAGATCGCCGATTACAGATGCATCGCCCGGAACTTCATCGATTTTAGAAAAGAAAATATTAGCGCGACGTACGTTAGCATAGAAAGGTGACCAACGGAAGTGCATAGTATGAGGTGTTGCCCAGCTGGTATCCCAACCCAACAAACCGTCCTGAGTCATCAAACTTTTGTTGAAATTGGTAACGTCCCAGTCAGGAGTAAAATGTGATTCGTCAGAATAGTCGGAAAGACGTTCGATAGCAAATGGCCAGCCCAATGCATTACGATACATGCTGTTTACAAAAGTTTGAGCCAAGGCCGGATCGCTCCATACGGCAGTTTCTGAATAGTCTCCTAAAGGTTGCTTATCCAAAAAATCATCGGTACTGTTACATGAAGAGAGTATCGCAATGAATGATACAAACATTAATAGATTGAATATCTTTTTCATAGTTAGTTCCTTTTTTAGAATGTTAAAGTTAAACCAGCTGTAATAATTCTCTGAGGAGCGTAAGATGTTCCACTTTCGGTCTCAGGATCAATAAGCTTAGCTTTGTCGATAGTAAGCAGGTTTGTACCGTTCATGTACAGACGGAGTGTTTCAATACCCAATGATTTATTGGCTTTCATTGGTAAAGTATAGCCTACTTCAAGGTTCTTCAAACGGATGTAATCAGTGCTTCTGAGCCAGAATGTATTGGCCTGGCTTCTCCAATATTCCTCATCACGGTTCCATGATCTTGGGTACGATGCATTAATATTTTCCGGAGTCCAGCGATTATCGGCAAACTCTTTATAGTAGTTACCAATCTCACCTGATTCAGGATTAATGTATTGCTGAGCACCGGCAGCACCCTGGATCAACATAGTCAAATCGAACTGTTTGTAACGAAGACTTGCGTTGAAACCTCCAATAAATCGTGGGAAGTTGTTTTTCTCGTTCATCACGCGGTCGAGACCATTGATAACTTTATCGTCGTTAATATCTTTAAAAATAATGTCGCCAGGACGAGCTCCAGCCCAATGAGGATATGCGTCAACAGCAGCCTGATCTTTAAAAATTCCGATAGCCTCATAGTACAGAGCTGATCCCATTGGACGACCTGTACTTTTCTGATATTCAGGAACACCAGGAGTTTCATCCCAGAAGATGATCTTATTTTTTGAATAACTACCGTTTACTGATAAGTCGTACTGCAAATCGCCTGCGTTACCATGATAGCCAACAGATGCTTCAATTCCGGCATTTCTAACCTTTCCGATATTTTCGGGAGGCAAAACCAAACCGGTTGAACTTGGCACTGATGCATTTCTCTTGATCAAAATCTGGGTACGCAGATTGTTAAAGTAATCAGCTGAAACGGATAACTTGTTGTTCAGCAAAAGCGCGTCGAAACCAATGTTGGCTTCGTTAGCAACCTCCCAGGTTACATTTGGGTTTGGGATTTTTGTTTCGTTCAGCAACTTGGCATCTGATGATCCGAATACATATGTTTTGCCATCAAGATAACCGTAAGTTGCCAGGTATTGGTATTCGTCAATGCGGTCATTACCGGTTTGTCCCCACGATCCGCGTAATTTAAAGTCATTAATAAAGGCTAAATTATCCTTCCAGAAGTTTTCTTCTGACATACGCCATCCCAATGAAACACCGGGGAAGAATCCGAAACGTTTGTCGGATGGGAACATGTACGAACCATCGTACCTCCAAACAAATTCAGCCATGTATTTTTTGCGCAAATCGTAATTTACACGACCGAAATAACTTTGATATGCATTTTGACTGGCCGATCCGCTGTTCGACATATACTGGTCGGAAGCACCTGCAAATAACTGGTCAACTGCAGAAGAGATATAGTTTTTACGGAAAGCATTGAATTTATCTTGTTTACCAAAACGTCTTTCCCAACCAACCATCACTTTTAAATTGTGAATATCAGCAATATTAGTTTCGTAGGTAGCATAGGCATTGGCAGTAATGCGCTGTCCATCGGCCATGTCTTCACTTAACTGCGGAGAATCCAATCCTCTTTTTCCTTTGGTTAATTTATGCTCAGCATTTCCATCCCAGGTATAGAGGTACCATGGAGTTTCGAATTTCTTATGAAACGAGAAGTTTTTATCGAATGCAGCGTTGGCGGTAACCGACAAACCTTTAACCCAAGGAATAACAACTACTGTTCTGAGGTTACTTTCGAGAATATACCTTTTGTCCATATCATATCCGGTAGCTGCAGTCGTTGTAACAGCTGGGTTATCTCCATATTCAATGTCCGGACCGGGAGTTCCATCGGGCCAATAAGCAGGCATATTTGGTTTACCACGCATCAACATACGGAAGATTGACGATGCTGAACGGGTTGGATAATTTCTTAACTCTTCGCGTCCGGCAACATCGAATGCCAGGTTGATGTATCTATTAACCTTTCCGTCAATATTGGTACGGAAATCATACTGTTTATAGTTAGTAGCACTATGTTTGTAGTTTCCATCCTGATACTTGGCGCCAAGTGAAATGAAATATTTCATGTTTTCATTTCCTCCGGAGATTGAAGCATTTTGCTGATTCTGGCTTGACCAATCTTTAAATACTTCGCCAAACCAATCGGTATTTGGGTGACCCCAAGGATCAGAACCGTCGGAATATTTCTGAATATCGTCGGCCGAATATTTCTGGTAACGGCCACCAGCCGGATTCTTGTAATAGTTGATTTCGTTCAGCATTGTAGCATACTGTGCTGCATCGGCCATCTCAGGAATACGGGTAGGTTGATTAATACCCTGATTTACATTGATAGTTACTTTTGGTTTTCCCAGATTACCACGTTTGGTTGTAATAAGGATTACACCGTTTGCAGCCTGCGAACCATAGATAGCAGCCGAAGCATCTTTCAATACAGTAACACTTTCAATATCGCTCGGATTGAGTCGTTCCATGCTACGGTTTGCAACCCCGTCAACAACTACAAGCGGACTATTATCACCTAAAGTATTGGAACCGCGAATGCGTAAAGTTGCACCATCAGCTCCAGGCTCACCACTGCGGGAAACTGCAGTCAAACCAGGCATACGTCCAACCAAATTGTTGGTTAAGTTAGTGGTAGCCGATTTTTCAAGTGTTTCACCTTTCGATGATACTACCGAACCAGTTGAAGTAACTTTACGCTGAACACCATAACCTACTGCAACAACTTCTTCAATACCAATAGTTTCCTGAGCCATGGTAACAGAAATATTGCGTTGATCGCCAACGGTAACTTCCTGTGATTTCATACCCACAAATGAGAATTGAAGAACTTTATCGTTACCGGTAACCTCAATCGAGAATTTTCCGTCGATGTCGGTTAATGTGCCTTTGGTAGTTCCTTTTACAACTACACTAACGCCTGGAATTGGTTCCCCGTTTTCGTCCTTCACTACCCCGGTAATCATCTTTTGCTGAATTGAACCAACTTCAGAAACCTGGTTGATCGGTTGAATAACAATCTGGCGATCCAGAATGGTATAACCTACATTTGTTCCGGCGAACAAATTGTCTAAAATCTTTTCAACCTGCTGATTAGAAACATTAATGTCAACTTTACGGTCAACATCAACTAATTTACTGTTGAAAAGAAAATAGAATTCACTTTTTTCCTCGATTACACTTAGTACATCTTTAACCTTAACATCGTTCAGTTTAAAGCTGAGTTTCGTGTTTTGAGAATAGGAATTTGCGGCAATTCCCTGAAAAATAGTGAGTAATAAGAGAAAAATTGTTAGTCTCATAACCCTAAATACTTTTGAGTTTAAGGCCAAATAGCCTCGCACTCTGTTTAGAAACAGATTTTTTTTCATACTTTTGGTTTGATTTACAGTTAATAAATTGGCAATATTTATTAATCATTCGGAGAAGAAATGGTTGCAACATCTCTTCTCCTTTTTATTTTATGTACCCCGATATAATTGTGTTTTTAAATTATCAGTGAGCAAATCGTACCATTGATCATTCTTATGAATACCCAGAAAGTGTTAAGTAAACTTAAATCTTATTGAATGTGAGATTTAACGCATAGATCAGCAGTGCAGAATACATTTTTTTCATAAATTTGACTGTTTTACATTTAATAAATTATTCACATTTATTAATTCACCGGAGAAGAAATGGTTGCAACATTTCTTCTCTTTTTTTAATTATGCTTTCTTATACAAGGTCACTTTCGCCTTTGCAAAAGTTTGGTCTTCCTGTTTGTTCCTATCAGAGATTTCAAACCGGATAGGAGCCGACAACGACAACATTTTTAATACCTGGTCGAGGCTTTCATCAATAAAAGTTGCAGTATATATATAGTCGGCAATTTCTTTATCAGCTATTTCAAATTCAACATTATACCATCGTTCAAGTTTTTCAACAACCTTATTCATTTTATCATCGCGAAACATGAGTTTTCCACTCTTCCATGCAATGTATTTTTGAAGGTCAGTCCTTGTCTTGGTAATACTTTGTTTATTATTGTCGAAGGTTGCCAGTTCACCCGGAGACATTAATGCAAGCTCGGTTGCACTTTGGTTTACCAATGTTACTTCACCTTCAACAAGAACTGTTTGAATCTGGTCGTTTTCAGGATAAGCGTTACAATTAAAAGATGTTCCGGTTACAACAATACTCATGCTTTTTGCATTTACCACAAACGGCCATTCCTTATCTTTTTTAACTTCGAAATAGGCTTCTCCGCTGAGAGTAACAGCTCGCCGATCGTTCGAGAACAGCACCGGATAACTAATTTTACTACCGGCATTTAACCATACTTTGGTTCCGTCGGGCAATGTCAGGCTCGAGCGCATACCCAGCGGGGTTTCGGCTGTATTATAGACTGTTGAAAACTGTTTCCTGCTACTTCTTTCATGAAAAAAATAAAAAGCCGAAGCAATTATAACCGGTACAAGCAATATTGCAGCAACCCGCTGAACCCAAGTAAAGATGCTGGTTTCACGTTTTACAGGTAAACGACTGGCTATTTTTCTAAAAGCACCCTGTTCATCAACATTTTCTATTTTCCGATGAATTTCCAGAAGGTGCCACAATTTTTTCTGTTCCGAATAATATCTTCTGTTCTCAGCTGTATGACCAATCCAATTATCCAGGCTCAAATTCTCTTCTTCAGAATTTGTTCCCAGAAGCCGGCCGGTAATCAGCTGATCGATATCTAATTTATTATTCTCCATTTTATCAAATTGCATTAATTAGACGGGCATGAATAACAACACACGTACGCTGTCAGGAAAAAAAATAAAAAATAAAAAGTGAGATGTAGTCGATGAGCTTTACCCGAAGTATTTTGAGCGCTTTGCTGATTTGTGTTTCAACTGTACGTTTTGAGATATCAAGTTTATCAGCTATCTCTGATATTTTCAGGTTTTCGTAACGACTCATCCAGAAAATTTCGCGACAGCGAGGAGGAAGTTCTCCTATTGCATTTTCAACTAGTTCGTTGAGTTCATTTTTTGTCCAGAGATCATCTTCAAAAACAATCTGACCCGATTCAACCGCTTGATTATCGAACCGTTGTTTAACTTGCTGTGTCCGGATATAGTCGATACACTTGTTTTTAACACATTGAATAAAGTATGATCTGAAAGAACGGATTTCAAGGGTTGCGCGTGTTTCCCATAACTTTAGAAAAACCGATTGTACTATATCTTCTGAAACCGAGGTGTTTTTTATTATCTGGTCAGCATAAACAACCAATCCCGAATAGTAGTAATTAAATACCAGTTCGAAAACTCCCTGATTAGAGTTCCTGATGCTCTCTGCAAGGCTTTGATCTGTAAATAATAGCTTCTCACTATCCCTCATCAATGCGAAAGGATTAATCCTATTTGTTAGTTCCAGAAAAACACGTCAACTATATTCGCCGTGAATATATCAAATTTTTAAAGGTTGAAATAAAAAAGTGTACCGCACACATTAATCTGCTATCTATCAATTCCACAGGCTATTTTAGCCTCAGCGTTCCGGTCAGCTGAGAAATTCTGACTTAAAACTGCGAACTAAATTTAACTTTTTCCGGCGTCTTTTTTATCTCGTCTGAAATTATCCGGGGATCGAGCTTAACCTTTGCCTTAACGAGTTCGGGAATATTGTATGATTTCATGAACTCATCGTAAAAAGCCGGATCTTCCTGCGGAAGAATAAGTGGTTTCGAAAAACTTCCATTCGCATCAAAGTGCGAAAAATAGGGTCGGGTATATAATCCATCGATGCGGCGACTACTAAAAACGAGCCAGCGCCCATTCGATGACCAAGTGTGGTAACTCTCGGTTTGATCGCTGTTTATTTCTGGTTTCGAAACTTCTCTGGTCTCCAGATTATATAGGTATAAATCGCTTTCGGGATGCCAGATACTAAAGTTGCCGTAGTTCGACATACAGAACATTACGTATTTCCCGTCAGGAGAAACTCGCGGAAACGATATGCTCTTACCCTGTTCGGCAGCCTTGTAAACGGTATCAACCGCGCCAAAGGTGTTGTTTTCAGGGTTAAACGAAATCCGAAGCAAATCGTATTTTATGTTGGTGTACTCACGTGGCGAAACACTTTTTGCACTGCAAAAGTAAAGTGATTTCCCATCAGGCGACCAGGTCGGAAATGTTTCCAAACGTCCCTTCGATGCTATGGCCGGAACCGCGGTTACCGTGCGTGCTTTAACATCGCACACAATTACATCCGATAAGGTATCAAGAACTTCGATTTTTTTATCCGGAATGGCATGAAATGTTTGAACTATGCGGTTTGTCGAGAAAGCAACAT
>JAJZSZ010000002.1 GCA_021849365.1 Bacteroidota bacterium
GATGCGGCAGGTAATTCTTCAACTGGCATCAGCGATGCGCAGGTAACCAACGATATAAGGAAAATCGATCCGGCGATTGCATTTTTAGCTTCTTTCCAGTCGGTGTCACGGATGAATGCTCCTATTCCAATGGCAATCCATACTCCAAGTGCAGGGAAATCGAAAAACACATTGGTCAGAATAGTTAATAATAGAATCATTGCAACAATGCCGATACGCCCCCAGTCAATGGTGGTATCAGCCGCCGCATCTTTCATTATGGGTTGATATTTGTCCTGTTGCAGCGATGCAAAGATTGAAAAGAAAACCAGGGCTGTTCCGGCGGCAATATATCCATGAAGTACATTAAATGGAGAAACACCTTCAATCCACATCAGGGTAGTGGTGGTATCGCCAATGACACTGCCCGATCCTCCGGCATTTGATGCGGCAACAATTGCAGCAATGTATCCAAGGTGTACTTTGTTTTTGAAAACAACCATCGCAATTGTACCTCCGATTAATGCGGCGGCAATATTGTCGAGGAACGATGAAATGATGAAAACGGCAACGAGTAGAACAAGTGGGCCTTTCCAGTCGTCAGGCAAAAGTTTTGGTAAATACTCCGGAAGCCTCGACTGTTCGAAATGGCGGGCCAGGATGGCAAATCCAATTAAAAGCCCCAGCAGGTTCAGCAATGTGCTCCATTCACCAACGCGCATTTCCTTGTGCAAAATCTGGTCGGAAAATGCATTGTACCCGAACATATGCTCAGCTAGATTAAAATCAGGTAAAAAGATAAACTTGAAGAGAAGAATGGAGGCTAAACCCACCAATCCAACTGCAAGCGTATAGCGGTGAAGCAAAGCAACACCCAGAAGTGTTAATGCGAAAAGCAAAAATTCGGGACGTATCCCAAAAACTAGTGGCGCAATTTGTGCAAAAATCATAATTCGGTTGTTTGGTATATTAATTCTTTTGGTTCGAAAAACTTCAGCTTTGGGCGGGCAAAGATAATTTTAGTATGTCAAACTGCGATGTTTTATATGAATTCAATGCGCACCTACCAGACAAATTCACTATAACTTTATATACCGTCGAAATCTGTACTTTTCTGGATATATTGATGTTTTGATTGTAATTTTGCACTCATACAGAACAAAAAATTGTTGAATGGATAAACTCAAACCGGGATATACCAATTAATCCTGTTTCTTCGTTTACTATCAATCTAAAATTCAACTTTTTGAGACCTTTAAATTAGTAAAATATGCTATTATCCAAAAGTTTAAAGTTTTTGCTGGTTATTCTGCTGGCAGGTAATTGTGTGAAGGCACAGAATGTGACACCCAACAAAGGAACTTACGATGGTGCAATAGGAAACAATCAACTTATTTTGATAGCCGATAAAGCTGATTCGACCATATTAAAAGGCACCTTTGTGCAGAACAGGGGAAAAGCTGTTGAAGAAAGCCATAATTTTATTTTGAATACATCGGGAAAGAAACCAATCTTTCAGTCTGACCTTTACCTGGGGAAAATGAAAACCTCGAAATTTTATTCCACTGGCTTTGAAGGAAGGCTTACCTTGTTCAACGGGAAGCGTCGCTTTTTATTCTGGCGCGAAAAAGTTGATGTGAAATTTACCCAAAGGCCCGAAGTTGAAGTGCCTTATTCGCAGCGTTACCAGGAAGAGATATTTCCAAATATTGAAGTGAAAAGCGATTTGTTATACGGTAAAGCCAAGGGTTATTGGACCCACTCGCCGTATTCAGATGAACCTTACATTACCACACTTAGCAAAGGCCTGATAAAATCGTTTAACGATCCGACATTGCTCGATCTGAAACTGGATGTTTACTATCCGAAAACCGACTTGTTTAAAAACCGGCCGGTAGTTATGCTTATTCATGGCGGGGCTTTTTATATCGGGAGTAAAGAGTCGGCCTGCGAAAAGGCATTGGCAACATCACTTGCCAAACGTGGGTACCTGGTGGCTTCAATCGATTATCGTCTGGGATTTAAGTTAACTCCTGCCGAAGTTGAATTGAGTGCCTATCGTGCCATTCAGGATGCCAATGCTGCGTTACGTTTTTTAGCGCATAATGCCAAAGGACTTGGAATCGATCCAACCCAGGTGTACATCGGCGGAACAAGTGCCGGTGCGGTGGCTTCACTCAATACCGCATTTATGAAGAACGATGAACGCCCTGAACGTATTCTGGAAGCCAGCAGGGAAGGACGGCTCGGAAAAATTGAAGAATCGGGAAATAAATACACCGAAACATTCAACATAAAGGCAGTGGTTAACATGTGGGGAGCGGTTTCGGATGTTACTCTAATTGACCCGGACGAGAAAGTTTCTGTATTGTCGATTCACGGAACAGCCGACGATATTGTACCTTTCGAAAACGATTATCCGTTTCGTAATTCACTGATGATAAACCGGCTGGTGATGGATAAAATGTATGGTTCGAAACCTATTCACGACAGGCTCCAGATTCTGGGATTCCGCAACCGGCTGGTTACTCTTGATGGACTTGGGCACGAGCCTGAACTGGCAACTTATAATACGCTTAATAACTGGATGGATACCATTTCGAGCAATGTTTCGCGATTTTTGTATGAAGAAACTGCCCCGGATGTTTTTCTGCCGCCAAATCAGTTAAGCATTCCCGAACAGTCGGATATCCGTTCATTTTATTTCGAAGTGAATAATGGTTCGCTGGTGCAGATTTCGGCAACTGGCGGGGTAAAAACCAAGGCTGATCCTTCTGATTCTTCAGTTATCTGGTTTAAGGAAGCTGACAAGAAAGAATTGATATTTGTGACTCGCAATAAGTTTGAAGCCTGGAACCGAAAGGTCTTTCAGGTAAAAACGGTGAAATAAAATCGGGTAGGGATGTTTGGTTTATTCGTTAAGGTTACAATAGGTAGAAAAATAAAAAGGTAGAACCTCTGTTCTACCTTTCCTCTCTTAAACTAACTAACCTAACTAAACCTAAACTTATGAAAAAAAATGTTTTACAAAGATAAGCCTGGGAATTCTTAAAATCGGAAAATAATTATTAAATGAAGTTAAAGTTATTGTGTCCAAGTGTTAATTAATTCTAAACCGACGATTTATAGACTTTTGACAAATAAAAAGCGGTGAATCTCATTTAACGAAATTCACCGCTTTTATTTTTAATAGAAGGCAGTCAGGCTACTTAATCATTGGAATTAAGGTTACAAACAATCCGGTAATGATTGCAGTAGTAATTACTCCCATGATATTTGCGCCCAGCGCTTCGGGTAATACAATTGCATTTGGATTAACTTTGCTTACTTCTTTCTGAACTACCTTAGCTGTACTTGGTACGCAGCTTACTCCGGCAATACCAATGGCTGGGTTGAAGTTGCCCTTCTTGATGAAGAACATTACATATCCGCCAATAATACCGCCAATTCCTGAGAAGAGTAATGCAATGATACCCAGAACAAGTAATATCAGGATTTTAGGATTCAGAAGCAAGTGAGCTTCGCACAAAATACCTAACAGGGTTCCAAGCAAGAAAGTCGATCCGTACAGCAGTGGTCCTTCGATAAAATTCAGGATATGTGTAAGGCCTGATTCGCGGATTGCAATACCAATGAATAATGAGAAAAACAGTGGTGATGCAACTGGGAACAGGAAACACAAAACAACACAAAGGATAACTGCCAGTCCCAGTTTCATGCTTTGCGATACTGGTTTTGCCGGTTTCTTGTTTTCAACTTTGATGGCCCGCAATCTCTTAGGCACCAGTAACCGGATCAAATACGGATATCCTCCGTAAGTCAGTCCCAGGTAAAGGTAAGCAACTACGGTAATAGGCACGAACAAATGTTTCGAAAGACACAGCGAAGTGTACAATACCATTGGTCCATCGGCACCCCCGACCATTGCAATCGACGCCGATTCTTTCAAATCGAGTCCCATAGCCATTGCAATTGGTATAGTTGCAAACGTTCCAAGTTCGGCAAAAAGGGCCAGAAGCATGCTCGAGAACGGGCGTTGCAAAATGTAACCAATATCAATCATAGCACCGATTCCCATGAAAATAAAACATGCGATTAACCCGTTGCTGAACATGTATGTGTAAATGGGCTGCAGGAAGTTAATCTGAAGCACATCGAGCAATTGGTTAATGTCGGTTACCAGCGGATCGACAAAAAGGTTTCCCTGATTACCTCCCGGTAAAAAAATGATACTTGCATTTATCGTGGCCATTCCCAGCCCCATAGGGATCATTAATAGTGGTTCCAAAACTCCTTTTCTCCCCAGATACACTAATAATAATCCAAGTAAGATTAGCCCGACACGGGTAAGTGAAATAACCGGATCGGATAAAGCCAAGGTTGAGAATCCCTGAAAAAGTTTATAAAATACTTCCATTTTAGAGGTTTTTCTTAGTAATAATTAATTGGTCGATTTAGTGTTTTTGAACTTCAACCTTTTCATTTCGCTGTATGATTCGCGAAGAGTGGTAAACTTGTTGGAGTCTTTGGCTGTCATGGTTTTAAAAAGCAGCCAGATAACTCCTGAAACAAAAAAACCGATCAGGAAAGTCAACCCGTAAATCAAGGTGATGTTATAAATTATACTCATGAGTTAAAGTTTCTTTTATTAGCTAACTTCAATTAACATATCACCTTCCATTACAGCATCACCTTTTTTGAAATTCACCGAAACAACCTGCCCGCTCTTATCCGAATTGATAATGTTTTCCATTTTCATGGCTTCAAGAGTGAGGAGTTTATCGCCTGTTTTTACCGTATCGCCAACTTTAACATGAATGTCGATAATGGTTCCCGGAAGTGGCGATTTGATGAATCCGGTACCTTTTGGTCCGGCAGGTGAACTCGTTTTTTGCTCTGACCGGGTGATGTCGGTTGATGGAACTGCTTCTGAACGAACCAGTTTTGGTGTTTTTGTTGTTTCTAAAACGCGGTCAAATTCAACGGAATACGAAACTCCGTTAACTTCAACTTCAGCAACATTATCTTCTACGCTTTTAATTTCACAGTCGTAGCCATTGCCATTTATCGTGAATGAAAATTTTTTCATAGTTTAATTATCTAGGATTTTGACGTAATGTATAAATCTTTGAACTCCAAGGAGAATAAATCTTGGATACTTTTTTCAAGGTTATGGTAAAACTCTCCTGATCGTGCAATTCGTTTTTATACATGTGAATTGCCAGTGCAATGGCAGCAGCAGTTTCTTCCTCGACATCAGCATTCTGGATTAGCTTGTGCTCATGAATTTCATCCGATTTTGACTGGTTTTTAGCAGCAACCATTTTATTGGTACGAATGAAGAAATAAACAAACAGCACAATCAACAGCAGAATAAGCCCCCAGAATGTGAAGAGCTGTGTACTCGAAAGTGATTCGCTTGTACTTGCTCCAAATTGTAAAAAGATATAAAGCATCTTCATGGTTATAATGGAAGATTAGAGTGTTTCTTTGGCGGGTTAAGCACCTTTTTCGTAGCTAAACTTTGTAACGCTCTAATGATGCGGAAACGGGTGTTGCGAG
Source organism: Bacteroidota bacterium (assembly GCA_021849365.1). Classification (GTDB taxonomy): domain Bacteria; phylum Bacteroidota; class Bacteroidia; order Bacteroidales; family Prolixibacteraceae; genus Aquipluma. Next base: position 5,542 of record JAJZSZ010000002.1, read on the forward strand.
GTTCAATTACGTCGTCAATATATCCGTAACGGGCAGCATTGTATGGGTTTGCAAATTTTTCCTTGTATTCTTCTTCAGCCTGAACGAGGTACGCTGCGCGTTCAGCTTCGTCTTCAATAGCTGCGATTTTTTTACTGCGGAGTACTTCAATTGCTCCTTTCGGACCCATAACTGCAATTTCGCCGGTTGGCCATGAGTAGTTGATATCGCCGCGAAGGTGTTTTGATGCCATCACGCAATACGCACCACCATATGCTTTACGTAGAATAACAGTAACTTTTGGTACGGTAGCTTCGCCATAAGCATAAAGCAATTTAGCACCGTGCGAAATAATACCGCCATATTCCTGAGTTGTTCCTGGAAGGAATCCGGGAACATCAACCAATGTGATGATCGGGATGTTAAATGCATCGCAGAAGCGCACGAAGCGGGCTGCTTTACGTGATGCATTGATGTCGAGTACTCCGGCCAGATAATTTGGCTGATTGGCAACAATACCTACCGACATTCCATCGAAACGGGCATAACCCACCACAATGTTTTGTGCATAGTGACGATGAACTTCGAAGAACTCGCCATTATCAACGATTGAAGAGATGACACTCTTAACATCGTATGGTTTGTTTGGATTGTCAGGAATGATTGAATTCAACGAATCTTCCAGACGGTTGATTGGGTCAGTACAATGAACAGGAGCCGGATCTTCCAGGTTGTTTTGTGGTAAATAACTTAAAAGTTTGCGGATAAGAAGGATACCTTCTTTTTCGTCTTCAGCTACAAAGTGAGAAACTCCTGATTTTGATCCGTGAACCGAAGCTCCACCAAGTTGTTCGTCGGTTACCACTTCACCAGTAACAGTTTTTACCACTTTTGGTCCGGTTACGAACATGTAACTGGTGTTTTTGCTCATGATGATAAAGTCAGTCAATGCAGGAGAATAAACTGCTCCACCAGCACAAGGACCGAAAATGGCTGAAATCTGTGGTACAACACCCGATGCAAGGATATTGCGTTGGAAAATTTCAGAATAACCTGCCAAAGCAGTTACACCTTCCTGAATACGGGCACCACCTGAGTCGTTGATTCCGATAATTGGAGCACCAACTTTCATGGCCATATCCATTACTTTGCAAATTTTGAGTGCATAAGTTTCGGACAGTGATCCCCCGAAAACTGTAAAATCCTGGGCATACAAATAAACAATACGTCCATCAATGGTTCCTTGTCCGGTAACAACACCGTCGCCCATAAATTTGGTCTTTTCCATACCAAAGTTGTCGCAACGGTGAGTAACAAACATATCATACTCTTCGAAGCTACCTTCGTCGAGCAGCATTTCTATTCGTTCACGGGCAGTCAGTTTACTTTTGGCGTGTTGAGCTTCAATACGCTTTTCACCACCTCCGAGCTTTGCTTCAACGCGAAGATCGATCAGCTGTTTTATTTTGTCTTGATTATTCATGGGTTGTATAGATAGTTGTAAGTGTTCTTATTTGTCAGAGCATAGTTCGGTCAGTACTCCGAGAGTCGATTTGGGGTGAAGGAAACCAATGTTTAATCCTTCGGCACCTTTACGACTTGTTTTATCGATGAGCTGAACGCCCTTTGCAGCAACGTCGGTCAATGCTTCGTTAACGTTTTCAACTGCAAAAGCAAGGTGGTGTACACCAGGACCTTTTTTCTCGATAAACTTGCCAATAGGTCCTTCCGGATCAGTTGACTCTAATAACTCGATTTTGGTTTGACCAACTTTGAAAAAAGCTGTTTTAACCTTTTGGTCAACAACTTCTTCAATTGCATAGCATTTCAGGCCTAAAACGTTTTCCCAATAAGGAATTGCTTCTTCGAGATTGGCTACAGCGATGCCAATGTGTTCAATATGAGATATTTCCATTTTGTGTAAGTGTTTAATAAAAAGGATTTTTTTGAATTTTCTTGTAGTTTTTCGCGCTGCAAAAGTACATTTACATTCTATCTTTTTAAACAAATTGCTCAATTATTCGAAAAAATGGACATGTGTTTTTTAACAGTACGGATATTGAATGAAACGTTAAATGTTATTTGGTTTTGAAGGATTTCCTGCTTGTGCGAGGAAGAATTTCCCGGATTAACAAAAAAAGAAAAGGCAGATTTTGAGCCTGCCTTTTCCTGATATTGTTTTTAGTAGCGACTACTATCTTTTACGTAGTGAAAATGTGATCCATAACGCTCAAAAGCAGCTTTGTCCAGAGCTTCCCTATGATCAGGGTGAGCTATTGAAATCAATAATTTGGCGCGTTCCTGAAGTGTTTTTCCATAAAGATTAACTGCTCCGTATTCGGTAACCACCCAGTGCATGTTCGAGCGGGTACTTACAACTCCTGAACCTTCGATAAGTGTTGGGCAAATTTTAGAAACACCTTTTGTAGTAACCGAAGGAATAGCGATGATTGGCTTACCACCTTTTGAGTGGCCTGCACCACGGATGAAGTCGATTTGACCGCCAACACCTGAATAATGTTTTGTTCCGATAGAGTCGGCACAAACCTGACCGGTAATATCGATAGCCAAAGCCGAGTTGATTGCTGTTACTTTATCGAGCTTGCGGATAACAGCTACATTGTTGGTGTGCCCAACGTCCATCATGGCAACCAATGGGTTATCATCAACAAAGTCGTAAACAGCTTTTGTTCCCATCAGGAATGAAGCGACCATCTTACCTTTATCGATGCTTTTGTATTTTCCGGTAACAATTCCTTTTTCAACCAATGGTAAAATACCGTCAGAGAACATTTCGGTATGTACACCTAAATCTTTGTGGTTACCTAATTGAGCCAAAACAGCGTTTGGAATACCACCGATACCCATTTGCAAACAAGCACCATCTTCAACAAGAGCGGCAACATTTTTACCTAATTGAATTTCAATATCGGTAAGCGGAGCTACTCCGTGAGCATATAATGGGATGTCGTCTTCAACAAAAATATCGATCATGTCAATGCTGATCATTGCGTCACCCCAGCAACGTGGTACGTTAGGGTTAACAGCAGCAATAACAACATCAGCAGTTTCAACAGCAGCCAGAGTTGCGTCAACCGAAGTTCCCAAAGAAACAAAACCGTGTTTGTCTGGAGGCGAAACCATGATCATAGCCACGTTTACTTTCAGGTAACCTTCACGGATTAGTTTTTGAGTTTCGCTAAGGAAAACCGGAATATAATCGGCAAAACCAGCCTGTGTTTGTTTACGCATGTTACCGGCAACGAAGAATTGTTCGCTTACGAAAATTCCTTCGAATTCAGGATTGGCGTATTCAACTGGTCCTTCGATATGGATGTGCTGAATTTTAACATCATACAATTCGCCGTTTCTTCCGCGTTCAACCATTGGTTTGATCAAAGTGTGCGGTGTAACAGCAACAGAACTCAGGTGCACCCTGTCGCCCGATTTAATAACTTTAACTGCTTCTTCTGGAGAGACGTATTTGATTTGTTTCATTATAATATGATTTTGAATGAATTGCCATTTTAAACCGCGGCAAATATAGATATTAAATTTTCACCCGACCTTGACCAAAATCCTTATTTAAATTGTATCTAATTAATTTGTGAGGTATGTAAAGTTTTTGTTAAGAATCGTTCACTGGATTGAAAAACAGATAGATATACAGATAATTAGATGTGAGATTTTTGTCATGTTTATCAGCTTTCTTATTCGTTCTCTTTGATCAAAATTGCTTTATCCAAATGTTAACACTGTACTGTTATTTTCTTTTTTCCTGCTTATCAGATTGAAATATTTATCTTTGTGGCGTCCGCAAAACAGGCAGGTTTTGTTAAACTTATCCCAAAATATTGAGAAATGATTCTATTCTTCAAAACTCCGCAGAACACTTTAATTGCTTTAAATTCAGTTGATAGGTTAAGTCAGGAAAACATTGAAAAGCTGATTTGGCTGTTTGGTGAAGCTGAAAAGCTCGACGCCGAAGTTTTAAATGGGTGGTTTGTAGGTCCTCGAAAAGAGATGCTTACGCCCTGGAGTACCAACGCTGTAGAAATTACCCAGAACATGGGTGTTTCTGGAATACTTCGGATTGAAGAATATGTGGAAGTTGCCGGCCCGGATGCAGGTTTCGACCCGATGCTGAAAGCGCTGTACCATAACCTCGATCAGCACATTTTTACCATCGACAAAAAACCAGATCCGATTCTCGAAATAGCAGACATTGCTGCATACAACGAGCAGGAAGGTTTGGCTTTGAGTGAAGAAGAAATCAATTACCTGAATTCGGTTTCAGAAAAACTGGGAAGAAAATTAACCGATGGTGAAGTTTTCGGATTCTCTCAAGTGAACTCTGAGCATTGCCGTCACAAAATTTTCAATGGAACATTTGTAATCGATGGGGTAGAGCAGGAGTTTTCGCTTTTCCAGCTCATCAAAAAGACCTCGCAACAAAACCCGAATTTTATTATTTCAGCATATAAAGACAATTGCTCGTTTGTTCAAGGACCGGTTGTTGAGCAGTTCGCTCCTAAAACTCAGGACAAACCCGACTTCTTCGAGGTTTCTGATTTGGAAACTGTTCTTTCGCTGAAAGCTGAAACACATAATTTCCCCACAACCGTTGAGCCTTTCAATGGCGCAGCAACCGGAACAGGTGGCGAAATTCGCGACCGTATTGCTGGTGGAAAAGGCAGCTTACCCATTGCCGGAACTGCGGTTTATATGACTTCGTATCCGCGCATTGAAGATGCCCGTAGTTGGGAACAGGCCACCGAAGAACGCGACTGGTTATACCAAACTCCGGAAGAAATACTTATAAAAGCATCGAACGGCGCCAGCGATTTCGGTAATAAATTCGGTCAGCCGCTGATCACCGGATCGGTATTAACATTCGAGCATTTCGAAAACGACAAAAAGTGGGGATTCGATAAAGTCATCATGTTGGCCGGAGGTATCGGTTTTGGCGCTAAAAAAGACAGTCTGAAAGACGAACCAACCAAAGGCGACAAAGTGGTGCTTTTGGGTGGCGATAATTACCGCATCGGAATGGGCGGTGGAGCTGTTTCGTCGGTGGCAACCGGTGAATTCGAAAACCACATCGAGTTGAATGCCGTTCAGCGCGCCAATCCTGAAATGCAGAAACGTGTTTACAATGCCATCCGAGCATTGAGCGAATCGACCGACAACCCAATCATTACGGTTCACGACCACGGTGCTGGCGGTCACTTAAACTGCTTGTCGGAGCTGGTTGAAGCTACCGGCGGTAAAATTGATACATCGAAATTGCCCGTAGGCGACCCAACTCTTTCGCAAAAGGAAATCATTGGCAACGAGTCGCAGGAGCGCATGGGGCTGGTGATGCACGAAAAAGATGTGCCGCTTTTGCAGCGCATTGCCGAACGCGAGCGTGCCCCAATGTATGTAATTGGCGAGGCAACCGGCGATATGCAGTTCACCTTCGAAAACTCGAAAACCGGCGAAAAACCAATTGATTGGCAATTGTCGTACATGTTTGGTAAACCACCAAAAACGGTTTTGACCGACACCACCGTTGCTGAAAAATTCGCTGAACTGGAATACGATCAAACTAAAATAGAAACATACCTGGAAGATTTGCTTCAACTGGAAAGTGTGGCTTGTAAAGACTGGCTCACCAACAAAGTTGACCGCTCTGTAACCGGACGCATTGCCAAACAGCAATGTGCCGGCGAATTGCAGCTTCCTTTAAATAACGTGGGCGTTATCACGCTCGACTATCAGGGACAATATGGTTTTGCAACAACCATTGGTCACGCTCCTGTGGCTGCACTGGTTGATGCCGAAGCCGGATCGGTGCTTTCGATTGCCGAATCGCTGACCAACATCGTTTTTGCTCCGCTCACCGATCGCATGAAAGGTGTTTCATTGAGCGCCAACTGGATGTGGCCGGCTAAAAATGCCGGAGAAAATGCCCGCATCTACAAAGCTGTAAAAGCTGCCAGCGATTTTGCCATCGCGCTGGGAATCAATATCCCGACTGGAAAGGACTCGATGTCGATGACTCAGAAATACAAAGACAGCGTGGTTTATGCGCCGGGAACGGTGATCATTTCTGCATCAGGCGAAGTTTCGGATGTGAAAAAAGTAGTGGAACCCGTTCTGGTTAATGCTGAAAACTCGGCCATTTACCTGATCGATTTCTCCGGAATCGAACGTCGTTTGGGCGGAAGCGCTTTCTCACAAATCATCAATAAACTAGGAAATTCGGCTCCTTCGGTGGCTGATCCTGCATACTTTGTAAATGCGTTCAATACCCTTCAGAATTGCATTGATGCCAACCTGATTTTGGCCGGACACGACATTGCTTCCGGAGGTTTGATCACAACTTTGCTTGAAATGTGTTTTGGTGACAATCATTCAGGATTGAACCTTGATTTGACTGGCTTGGGCGAAACCGACAGCGTGAAAGCATTGTTCAGCGAAAATCCGGGCGTAGTGGTTCAGGTAGCTGATTCTGCTGCTTTTGAAGCAAAAATGAACGCTGCCGGAGTTTGCATCATCAAAATTGGTACACCTGCTGCAAGACGCGAATTCATTGTGAAAAACGGCGCGGATTCGTTCGATTTCGATTTGAATTCGCTGCGTGATTTGTGGTTCAAAACTTCGTATTTGCTTGACCGCAAACAGTCGGGTGAAAAGAAAGCGCTCGAACGCTACAGCAACTATAAAAAGAACGAACTGAAATACGATTTCAAAGGCTTCACCGGCAAAGCAGCCGATTTGGGCATCGACCTGAAACGTCGCACACCAAGCAGAGTGAAAGCGGCCATCATTCGCGAAAAGGGTGTGAATGGAGACCGCGAAATGGCTTACGCGATGTATCTGGCCGGAATGGACGTGAAAGACGTGCACATGACCGACCTGATTTCGGGCCGCGAAACGCTCGAAGATGTGAATATGATCGTGTTCGTGGGCGGTTTCTCCAACTCCGATGTTTTGGGTTCGGCCAAAGGATGGGCCGGCGCTTTCAAATACAACGAAAAAGCAAAACAGGCACTTGATAATTTTTACAAACGCGAAGACACTTTGAGTTTGGGCGTTTGCAACGGTTGCCAGCTGATGGTTGAACTGGGCCTGGTTTATCCGGAAAAACCTGCACAGCCAAAAATGTTGCACAACGAATCGCATAAGTTTGAGTCGATCTTCGTGAATGTGGACGTTCTTCCAAACAATTCTGTGATGCTGAAATCGCTTTCAGGAATGAAACTGGGTGTTTGGGTGGCTCACGGAGAAGGAAAATTCAGTTTGCCCCAGGAAGAATCGGCTTATTGTATTCCGATGAAATACAGCAACACCGGCTATCCGGGAAATCCAAACGGATCGGATTATCACACCGCCGGACTTTGCTCGGAAGATGGCCGCCATTTGGTGATGATGCCGCACCTCGAACGTGCTTTCAAACCATATCACTGGCCATATTATCCGCAGGAACGCAAATTCGACGAAGTAGCGCCGTGGATCGAGGCTTTCGTGAATGCGAAAAACTGGATTGAAGAGAAAACCAAATAGGAAATTGAATTTGACTAAAAGGGCTTTCTTGAGAAATTAAGGGAGCCTTTTCTTTTTGACCTTATCATATATCAAATCTTATGATCGAATATTTTCAATCGCTGGCCGACTGGTACATGAGCCACATGAATTATCTAACGATAACACTTTTGATGGCTATCGAAAGCTCCTTTGTACCACTTCCTTCAGAAGTAGTTATTCCTCCGGCTATCTGGCAGGCGCTTAAAACAGGCGAACTAAATATGTATCTGGTTGTAGTTTTTGCCACGATTGGTGCAGTTATTGGAGCTCTGTTCAATTATTTAATGGCTCGTTGGTTGGGAAGGGTAATTGTGTACAGTTTTGCTGAATCGAAAGTAGGTAAGCTGTTTTTATTGAACCAGGCCAAAGTTGAACATGCGGAGGCCTATTTTAACCGACACGGAAGGAGTTCGACATTTATTGGCAGGTTGATTCCGGGAATTCGTCATTTGATTTCCATTCCTGCTGGATTAGCCAGAATGAATATCAAACAATTCGTGCTTTATACTGCTTTGGGATCGGGTATCTGGCATATTATTCTGGCAGGGTTGAGCTATTATTTATACTCACAGCAAGATTTGCTGATGAAATATATGCACGAGATATCGTATGTTTTGTTGGCTGTTGGAGCGGTGTTCGTGGGTTACCTGGTGTGGAAATACAAGAAGAAAAAAGAATAATCTAATATTATTATGAATTAAGAAAGGCATCCGATTTCGGATGCCTTTCTGTTTTATAAGAGAATTTTATTCGTCTTAGCAGTTCCAGTTATATAATCCTTCAACCAATCGGGCTTCTTTTTCTTCTTTCGAAAGGCTCAGGTATTTCTGACGTTCGGCTTCGTATGCACGTTGTTTAGCCAATTCTTTTTCCTTCAGTTTAGCTCCATAAATACGTTCTACTTTGTCGTGAAGGAATTTATCAGCGACATTCGGGAACAGCTCGAGAAGCAGCTCTTCTTTTTCGTTCATGGCTAATTTCACACCTTCTCCGTATTGAGGGAATGATGGATTTGGCTGTTTTTTATAGTTAGCTGTATTGTATGGGATTTCCTGACGTGTGCCTGCGATCTTTTCACGGAAATCAGGATCAATCGGAGTTGGGGTTTTCCCATAAGCACCTCTAACCAGATTCACAAACTGAATAGAATTATTGCTGTAAAAAGGCTTGCCATTCTTTTCGTCGATGACACAGTTTACGGCCTGGGCACCTACAATCTGACTGGTTGGTGTTACCAGTGGAGGACATCCGGCCGCCAAACGAACAGTGGGAATTACTTCAAGTACCCGAGGTAATAATTCTGCCTGCTTTAACTGTTTTAACTGGGCCAGCATGTTGGTGTACATTCCACCCGGAACTTCAGCAAATTTCACTTTTTCGTCAGGATCCGGGAAATTGAAGTATTTTTCAATTTTTCCGCAAACATCCATTAGGTTAGCTTCGTCGTTGGCTTTGGCATAAGCAATGGCGTCGTCGAAATATTTGTCGATGTGTGCAGGTAATGTATCTTTAGTGATGTCGAAATCGATTGGATAAATCTTGTAGCTGTCGATGTCAGCCATTTCAAGACGGATTTCCTTTAGTATTTTATTGATACGAACAACCGCATCAAGGTTAATTCCGGTTTCGATTCCTAATTTGTTACAAACAATCTGGATCAGTTCGAAAGATGGAGCTGCAGGACCTCCGGCGAAATTCATAATTGCTGTATCCAGAATATCTACACCGTTCAGAATGGCTGTAATTCCGGAAGCCAGTCCGTAACCAGGGGTACAGTGTGTATGGAAATCAATCGGAATTTTTACGTTTTCTTTGTATGCTTTAATGATTTGGCCTGCTTTCATCGGAGGAATCAATCCTGCCATATCTTTCAGGGTAATCATGTCGGCGCCCATAGCTTCAAGCTCTTTGGCCATATTCACAAAATAATCGATGGTAAAGATGGCTTTGGGTAAAGGTTTTCCTTTCAAACGAGCTTTTAACCGTTCTTTTTTAGTGAATTTCGGGTCAACAGTATAGCAGGTAACACAATCAGCAAGTCCGCCATTTTCTTTAACGTACTTAATAGTTGATCTGATGTTGTTTGTATCGTTCAGTGCATCGAAAATACGCATGATTGAAATACCCGACTGAACAGCATTCCGGTTAAACCCTTCTATAACTTCTTCCGGATATGGATTGTACCCAAAAAGGTTACGTCCACGCGATAAAGCTGTCAAATGCGAAATATTTCCGATTTCAGCTTTAATCTTTTCCAGACGCTCCCAAGGATCTTCATTCAGGTAGCGCATAATAGAGTCCGGAACTGCACCTCCCCATACTTCAAGCGCATAAAATCCGGCTTCTTTATAAATTGGTAAAATCCGCTCAATTTGAGCTTGTTTCATTCGTGTAGCGAAAAGAGATTGTTGCCCATCCCTCATGGTCACATCTCGTATTAATAATTTTCTGGTCATTACTTTATAGTTTAATTAACGGCATAAAGTTGTCTAATAAAATTGGCTTCAACTATGATTTTTTGAAGTTTTGCAACATTTGTTCAAAGTTTTTATAAATAGATAACATTGGGGTGATTTTGCCCCTATTTTGTTGGTCCAAAGTCTCTAGTTTTTAGTTGTTAAGGCTTATGGTGATTGTTGATATATTCTACAGCAGAGATTTTTATCCTTTTAAAATCAGAATTTATTGGTCATATTTGGCTCGTTATAAATTTTAACCGGATATTGGCAGCACTTTTGTTTGGCTTCATTTTTGCTGTAGCCAAGGGAAACATGCCTTGAATGAAGGGTTTAAGCAACGGTACCGGACGAATGTATATTATGACCGAATTGTTACTATTTATATTCTTACTTTGTTTAGCTCTGCTGAATTATCTTACGCGAATGGCTCGTAATTTTTCATGTCGTGCCCGCGTTTGTAGTAAATCAGGATTAACCTCTATCCCAAAGTTGATTTTTGACAATAATTTTAGTTTTGAGGAAAGCTTTCATAAAGCTTATATCTCATCTGAATGTGATATAAATCAAGGAGTAAATCGGATATTTTATAAAAAGCATTTTGCAATTTTAAGTCGTAAGGTCGGTTATCCTGAAACAGTCTTTAAAACTTAAAAAGTCGTAATTAATTTATACTGTTCATGTTTTTAATTCGTTATATAACCGAAAATAATTTAATAATCACTAAAAAATACGTTCAATGATATTTTTATTAGAGACTGTGGCCGAAGTGTCATATATCGACCTTATCATGAAAGGGGGATGGTTGATGATCCCGTTGTTCCTGTTATCAATCATCGCTGTTTTTATTTTTTTCGACCGATATTCTTACCTGCGGAGCCAGAAAAAGCTTGATTCGGGCTTCTTTGATAAGTTGAATGAATTGATCCGGGCAGGGAAAGTTGACAGTGCTATAAATTTATGTGAATCGGCAAACAGCTCCGAATCGCGTATTCTACTGAAAGGTTTGCAGAATTTGGGACGACCGATTCGTGATATTCATGAGCAAATGGAATTGGAAGGTAAACTCGAGGTTTATAAATACGAAGGAAACATGTATTTCCTTGGTGTTATTGCTGGTATTGCACCTATGCTTGGATTCATCGGTACTATTTCCGGAGTTATAAAGATTTTCTACAACATCTCTCTGGCCGATAATATCAGTATTTCATTAATTTCGGGCGGTCTATACGAGAAGCTGATTACTTCGGGAGTGGGGTTGACCATTGGTATTATTGCTTATTTGGCTTATCACTTTTTAAACAACAAGATTAATAAAATTACACAGAACTGGGAACTCCGGTGTGTGCGGTTTATTGATCTGATTAATAAATAAGCTGTTATGAACTTCAGAAGTTCCAAAAAAGCGGAATTTGAAGTATTTACAAATTCCTTCAGCGACATCATGTTTTTCCTGATGTTGTTCTTCCTGATTGTATCGACCATGATCACTCCGGGAGCTATTAAGCTTATGCTTCCGCAAGCCGATAAATCGCCTTCGATGAACAAGCAAACGGAAAGAACATCTATTTCGATTACTAAAGATTTAAAATATTACATCAATGATAAACAGGTTCAGTTTTCTGAAATTGAACCGGCCTTGCGGCAACTGAAAAAAGGGAATGAAGAAACATTCGCGATTGTACGTTGTGATAACAGTATTAATGTGCAGTCGATGGTTGATGTGCTACAGTTAGGCAATAAAGTTGGTGTAAAGATGGTATTGGCGACCTCGAGAAAAGAGAATTAGGTGAATTTATTGATTGGTCGGGGTTTTTGTGTAAGCCTATTGTTAGATGTTGATAACTATTAAATTAGGGGAATTAGGCAATTTTGAATTAACAGAGAAGAGGTTAAGTAACATTGAATTCAAAATATTTAATAACATCTTTCAGTAGTTTTTGGTTCATTCGGATTGTAGGTTAAATTTATTGTACATACTTTCGTGTTCGTACACGGAGATGGTCTGAGTCAGGTAGAGAAAAGGTTTGTGTTGTGTTAAATTGCTGATTCAGATGTTGTTGTGTAATATTCTAACTAACTATAGACTTGAATGGATAAAAATGAATTGTCTAAAAAAGTCAGACAGCAGACCGATGTAAACGTTATTGAATGTTATCAGTGTGGTAAATGTACGGCAGGTTGTCCGGTCGCTGACAAAATGGACATTCGTCCCAGTGTCGTTATGCGCATGTTGCAATCAGGCGATGCTGCTTCAGAGGACGAATTGCTGCGATCATTAAGTATTTGGCTTTGTTTGACTTGTGAAACGTGTTACTCACGTTGCCCTATGGAATTAGACATTCCAAAAGTAATGGACTATTTGCGTCAGCGCTCCCTGGCCGAAGGAAAAGTCCATAAAGATGCACGCGATATTGTTGCCTTCCATAAATCATTCCTGAATTCAATTGAAAGTAACGGACGACTCCATGAAATGGGGCTAGTTATCGACTATAAATTGCATTCGGGGAATTTGCTTCAGGATGTAACTACCGCTCCCGGTATGTTTAGCAGAGGAAAACTTCACATTCTGCCTGAACAAATCAAAGATAAGAAGGGCCTGAAACGGCTGTTTAAGAATCAGGATAAAAACAAGAAATCATGATGAAGTTAGGTTTTTACCCGGGATGTTCGTTGACGGGCTCATCGCGCGAGTACAACGAATCTATACTTGCCATTTCCAAAGCAGCCGGCATTGAGCTTGTTGAAATACCAGACTGGAATTGCTGTGGGGCCACTGCCGCCCACAACCTGAATCACGAACTTTCGGTTTCACTTCCGGCCCGAAATTTGGCTTTGGCTGAACTTGCAGAAATGGAAGAACTGGTTGTTCCATGCGCCGCCTGTTATAACCGACTGGTGATGACGCAGCATGAATTGAAAGAAAATGAATCAATACTGGCAACTGTTTCAGAAAAGCTTCAATATAAACTGAAGAATGATATCAGGATTCTGAATGTCGTTCAGTTCCTCGAAAAATACATTCTGCCACGCCTCGATGAATTGGTGAAAAAGCCTTTGTCGGAAGAAGTGGCCTGCTACTACGGCTGTTTGCTTGTTCGTCCGAATAAAGTGATGAAAGATGCACGTTTTGAAGATCCGATGAGCATGGATTTGATCATGCAAAAATTAGGTGCCAAAGCCATCGACTGGCCGTTCAAAACGGAATGTTGCGGTGCAGGGTTTAGTGTATCTAAAACCGAGATTGTTGGCGAACTTTCAGGAAAGATTGTGCGCAGCGCGGTTGACCGTGGTGCCAAAGCCATTGTGGTGGCCTGCCCGATGTGCCACTCAAACCTCGACATGCGCCGTCCTGCTATTGAATCATACCTGAAGCGAAAAGTTGACATTCCTGTCATATATATTACACAGGCAATCGCGCTGGCTATGGGATTGACGCACAAACAGGCCGGTCTGCAACGACATTTTGTGCCGGTAAATCTTTCAGTAACTCAAAACTAACGAACGATGTCGAAAATAGGAGTTTTTATTTGTCATTGCGGCGAAAACATCAGTGCGACAGTTGATTGCGGTAAGGTTGCTGAAGTCGCCGGAAAGCTGGAAGGAGTTGCTTACAGTACCGATTATAAATACATGTGTTCCGATCCTGGGCAGACCATCATCAAACAGATGGTAAAGGAAAAAGGTCTGGATGGGGTAGTGGTGGCCGCTTGTTCGCCACGTATGCACGAACCTACGTTCCGGAAAGCTTGTTCCGAAGCTGGACTGAATCCGTACCTCTGCGAAATGGCTAACCTGCGTGAACATTGTTCGTGGGTACACGACAAAAGTGACGCAACTACGCAAAAAGCCATTGATATTGTTCGCACGCTGGTAGAAAAAGTAAAGCATAACAAACCACTTTCGACGATCAAAGTGCCTATTACCAAAAAGGCGCTGGTGATTGGTGGCGGAATTGCGGGTATCCAGGCGAGTCTGGACATTGCCAACGCTGGTCACCAGGTGGTTTTGGTTGAAAAAGAACCGTCGATTGGCGGACACATGTCGCAGTTATCGGAGACTTTCCCAACGCTAGACTGCTCGCAATGTATCCTTACGCCGCGAATGGTGGAAGTAGCCCAGCACCCGAACATTACACTGATGACCTATGCCGAACTGGAAAAACTGGACGGCTTTATCGGGAACTTTAAGGCAACAATCCGCAAAAAAGCGAAAAGTCTGGACGAGAAATTGTGTACCGGCTGCGGCCTTTGCACCACCAAATGTCCGACCAAGAAAATACCAAGCGAATTCAACGAAGGACTGGGATTCCGCACGGCTATTTATGTGCCGTTTCCGCAGGCCGTTCCCAATAAGCCGGTAATCGACAAATTGAATTGCCAATACTACCTGAAAGGCAAATGCAAGGTTTGCGAAAAAGTTTGCCCAACCGGAGCTATCCGTTTCGATCAGGAAGACGAACTGGTTGAACTGGAAGTAGGCGCAGTGGTTGTTGCCACCGGCTTTAATGTGATGACTACTTCTGAGTTTTCGGAATATGGCTACGGAAAATATCCTGATGTGATTACCGGATTGCAATTTGAGCGATTGGCATCCGCTTCAGGCCCAACGTTGGGCGAAATTCGTCGTCCGTCGGATGGCAAAATTCCGGAGAAGATTGTGTTTATTGCCTGTGCCGGGTCGCGCGATCCTGCGAAAGGAAAACCATACTGCTCGAAAATTTGCTGCATGTACACGGCCAAACACGCCATGTTGTACCAGCACAAGGTTCATCACGGCGAATCGTATGTGTTCTACATGGACATCCGTGCCGCCGGAAAGAATTACGATGAATTTACACGTCGCGCCATCGTTGAAGACAAGGTGAACTACCTGCGTGGCCGCGTATCGAAAGTATATGAAGAAAACGGCAAGCTTATCGTGAAGGGAGTTGATACCCTTCTGAATGCCCGTCCGGTGGAAATTGAAGCCGACATGGTGGTTTTGGCTTCGGCCGGAGTTGCCAATCCTGGTTCGGAAGAACTGGCGCAGAAAATGCACATTTCGTACGATGCTTATAATTTCTTCTCCGAAGCACACCCAAAACTGAAACCGGTTGAAACCAATACGGCCGGAATTTACTTGGCTGGTGCTTGTCAGGCACCGAAAGACATTCCTGAAACCGTTTCGCAGGCATCGGGAGCTGCGGCAAAAGTGGCTATCCTCTTCTCACAAAATGAACTGAGCCGCGAGCCGGTTGTGGCCGTGGTAAACCGTTCAGCACCGCCGTTGTATTCAACTTGTGTGGGATGCTTTATGTGTGCAACAGCTTGTCCGTACAACGCCATTGGCGAAGAAGAAATCAAGGACCGCAAAGGCAATGTGATCAAAAAAGTGGCTAAGGTGAACCCGGGTTTGTGCCAGGGCTGCGGAACCTGCGTGGCTTTCTGCCGCTCAAAATCCATCGATTTGGATGGCTATACCAACGAGCAAATGTACTCGGAGGTAATGGCTTTGCTGAATGAGTAGATGTGGAAATTTGAGAATTTGAAGATTTGAAAATTCAACCTGACGACGATTTTGGTAAATCGTAAATCAGTAAATCGTAAATAAAAAATGACCGAATTTGAACCTAAAATAGTAGCATTTGTCTGCAACTGGTGTACCTATGCAGGCGCCGACCTGACCGGAACCAGCCGAATCAAATACGCGCAGAACGTGAAAATCATTCGCTTTCCCTGCACGGGCCGCATCGATTTCATGCTGCTCCTGAAAGCGTTTGGCGAAGGTGCCGACGGAATCATAGTTTCAGGTTGCCACCCGAACGATTGCCATTATACTTCAGGAAATTTCCATGCGCGTCGCCGCTGGATCATGTTCCGCGGTTTGCTCGATTTGCTGGGCATTGACGTGCGACGGATTCAATATTCGTGGGTGTCGGCTGCCGAGGGCGCCAAATGGGCCGATGTGGTAAACACCACTGTTACTGCCATTCGCGAACTCGGGCCATACACCGATTACGCCAAAGTGGCCAATTATCTGGAAAAGGAGGCTAACGTATGAATGAATTAATACAGAAAGCAAAAAGCCTGCTCGAATCAAATGTCGTGCAGGTGGTGATTGGCTATGGAAAAGGAACGGCCGATAAAACCCGTGCAATTTTTGCGACTAAACCTGACGATTGCAACCAACTGCTTTTTGATAGCCGTTGTGTGCAGAATCTGGCGGTTTACCTTACCAAGCACGAGATTAAACATCTGGGAAAACCTGCCATTGTTGCGCCAATTCCGGTGTTGCGCAGTATTTTGCAACTGGCTGCAGAGAACCAATTGAAAGAAACCGATCTGGTTATTTTAGGCGTTTCTCCTGAAAGCAAACTGATCGAATTTGAATCGTTTGGAGCGATTGAAGTTTTTCTGGAAACACATAAAATTGAGATCGACGAAAAATACAAGGCAACCATCGACAAGATAAAAGCCATGCCGGTTTCGGAGCGCTTTGCCTTCTGGATGGAAGAACTGGAGCCTTGCTTTAAATGCTATGCCTGTCGCGCAGCTTGTCCGTTGTGCTATTGCCCGAAATGTACGGTCGAAAACAATCAGCCGCAGTGGATTCCGGCTGCATCTCATTTGCTTGGGAACCTCGAATGGCACGTGATGCGCGCGATGCATCTGGCTGGTCGTTGCACCGACTGCGAAGCCTGCTACACCGCCTGTCCGATGGGCATTCCAATCCATTTGTTGACCAAAAGTATGCTTCAGGATGTGGAAGAGCATTTTGGCCCGTATGGCCCATCGGTTGGCAAGCAAAACACGCTCTCGAGTTTTAATCCCGACGATAAAGAATCATTTATCCGTTAAGCCATGCAGATTGAAAATTACCTGATACGAAAAAGCTCGCTCGAAAAATTGTTCAACAATTTGGTCGGGAATGGTAAAACAGTTTATGCCCCGAAAGCTGGCGAAAAACGCATTTTATTTGAAGAAGTAAAGGCTTTTAGCGAAATAACCGACAATTATTTGGTGACTACCAATGCCGCCAAATCGGTGGTTTTTCCGCGCACCGAAAAACTGTTTTCATACAAAAAGACGAAGGAAACAACCGAAATAATTGATGCGTCAACGGAAACTGTTTCTGAAGTGGTACTTTGGGGAACCCGCCCATGTGATGCGGCTGCTTTTATACCATTGACGGATACTTTCAATGGCGATTACCCCGATGTATTGTACAACAACCGCCGCGGAAAAGTGTATTTGCTGAGTTTCAGTTGTACAACCTGCGACGAATATTGTTTCTGCACTTCGGTAAACGGAGGCCCTGGAAATACTGCCGGAAGCGACATTCTTTTCACTAAACTTTCAACAGGCGACTACCTGGCAGAAGCCATTACCGAAAAAGGAAAACAATTGGTTGCCGATAATCAATCGCTGTTTGAAGCTGCACCTGCGGAAGCCAAGGAATCAAATTTAGCTAAGGTGAAAACCTATTTTAATCAGGATGAAATTCAGGCAAAACTCCAGAATTTGTTTGAAAATCCGGTTTGGGACGAGAAATCGCGGGCTTGTTTGGGCTGCGGATCGTGTGCATTTGTTTGCCCGGTTTGCAGTTGTTTCGACATTCAGGATGAAAAGCACGGAAGCAAAGGTTCGCGCCTGCGTTGTTGGGATTCGTGCGGATTTGGCTTGTTTACCCTGCACACTTCGGGACATAATCCCCGTGGAACACAGGGAGCACGCTGGCGTCAGCGTATTTTGCACAAATTTTTGTACATGCCCAACAAATCGAAAGTTGCCGGCTGTGTAGGCTGTGGCCGCTGTTCACGTGTTTGTCCGGCCGACATCAATATTTTGGAAACTGTGACGGCATTGTGAAAAGTGTGAAGTGCCTAAAGTTATTAAGGCTTTGTAGGCGTGAAATTTACTAATGGCTTTTAAGTCAATCGTAAATGGTAAATAGAAAAATGGTAAAAAAAAAGATATGAGCAATCCAAATATATATATTCCGTATTTGATGCGGATCGAAAAGATTACCCAGGAAGCTCCGGGAGTAAAAACTTTCCGCCTGAAATTTGAGAACGAACAGGAAGCTGAAGAATTTGAATTTAAAGCCGGACAGTTTGGCGAATATTCCATTGTTGGCGTTGGGGAATCGACTTTCTGTATAGCGTCTTCGCCAACCCGCAAAGGATACATCGAATGCACTTTCCGTCAGGTTGGCCGGGTAACTTCGGCTTTGGCTTCTGCTGAAGAAGGCGATGTGATTGGCTTCCGCGGGCCGTATGGGAATACGTTCCCGATGGACGAATGGAAAGGCAAAAACCTGGTATTTATTGCCGGGGGTATTGCGCTTCCTCCCATGCGTTGCGTGATTTGGAATGCCCTCGATTTGCGCGAGAATTTCAAGGATATAACCATCGTTTACGGCGCGCGAAGCGTTGCCGATTTGGTTTACAAACACGAACTGGAAGAATGGGGCAACCGTCCGGATGTAAAATTGGTTACCACCGTTGACCCGGGAGGCGAAACACCCGACTGGAAAGGTGAAATCGGTTTTGTTCCTTCGGTTTTGGAAAAGGTTGCTCCTTCTGCCGAAAATACCATTGCCATTGTTTGCGGCCCGCCCATCATGATCAAATTTACTTTTCCGGTATTGGAAAAACTGGGATTTGCCGATCACAACATTTACACCACGCTCGAAAACCGCATGAAATGTGGCTTCGGCAAATGCGGCCGTTGCAATGTTGGCGAAAAGTACGTTTGTATTGATGGACCGGTATTTTCAGGAGAAGAGTTGAAATTGCTTCCGGCTGAATATTAATATTTATGACGATAAGATGAACAAAGGCTCCGAAATCCGGAGCCTTTGTTCATTCTTAATCAGTCGAAATAAACTTCTGTTCGTTTGCCAGGAATTCGGTTGGTAATCCATTCCCGAATTTTGTCTTTTTCTGCATTTTTCAATTTGGGCTGAGCTGTTTTCAGAATAAGAATTCCGATTTTGGCAGAATCTGCCTTTTCTTTGCTATATATAACCGATTCTGAATAAGCACATGAGTTAATTGTCGGAAACAAAGCTTTCAATTCATTGAGAAGTTGATTTCCGGAATGTTTGAGAGTTTCTTCCTGGTCGAGCATTTTGTCCTTTTGACGGAGTTCCTCATTCAGCCGATTAATTTCAAGTTTCAGATTTTCAGTTTCTGAGCCTTTTTTATCCCCAAGTGATAAGCCTTGTTTTATTACAATTTTAGAACTATCGATTTTAAAAATTTTAGCTTTTTCATAAATAAGGTCGATTTGGTTTTCTGACAAACTGTTTCCAACGAAAAATAATGTGATTGTTTTATTTCCGGAGGATATTTTATGGTCAAGAAGATAGTTCCCGTCCAAAACATTGATACTGTTAATTAGTGCCGAAGCATTCTGGCTGAATTTCTCGTTTTGAACCAACCCGTATCCAAAATAGATGCTGGGAATTATCGTGATTAAGATAATCGCAGAAATCCATCGGTTTACGGTTCTCTTTTGTTCGGGATTAACCAAAGTGGTGATAGGAAACTTTAAAATTTGAGCAATTGCGACCGACGATAAAGCAATAAATACCGTGTTGATGGTAAAAAGATAAAATGCACCAAAAAAGTAATTAAACTGAAGGGTTGCCAGTCCGTATCCGGCGGTACAGAGAGGAGGCATCAATGCTGTAGCAATGGCTACTCCTGGAAGAACATTCCCTTTTTGTTTGCTACTTATGGCAATGATTCCAGCTGATCCTCCAAAAAATGCGATTAATACATCATAGATTGTAGGACTGGTTCGTGCAAGTAATTCGGAATGAGCGTTTGAAACCGGACTTATGGCAAAATAGGCAGTCGATGCAATTAAGCTTGCAATTACAGCAAAGCTAAAATTCTTGACTGCCGTTCTGAAAAGTGGAAAATTAAATGTTGCTATGCTGTAACCCATGCCATTGATTGGCCCCATCAATGGAGAAATAAGCATAGCTCCAATAATTACGGCTGTCGAGTTCATGTTTAAGCCGACTGAAGCAACAATAATGGCAAATACCAGAATCCAGAGATTTGTCCCTTTGAAAACGATATCTTTCTCGATGGTTGAATGAATTATATTGAAATCATCCAGATCGGCATCCAGATTCAGGTAATGAAAGATATTAAAAGACGATTTCATATTCTTTACATTAAAGTTTTAATTAGGATAAATGTGGAAAGCTTACAATAACAGTTGTTCCTTTGTTTAGTATCGAGTTTATAGCGATTGATCCTAAATGTATTTCAATGATTTTTTTTGAAAGCGAGAGCCCCAAACCATTCCCGGGGATATTTCTTACATTTTGTGCTCTGAAAAATGGATGAAAAATGTTATTCAGGTCAGCAGGATCGATACCCGGACCGTTATCTGAAATTTCGGTAACAATATTTTTTCCTTCGGTATATAAAGAAATTCGGGCCGAATTATCCGGAGAAAATTTGCAGGCGTTATCCATCAGGTTTACGATGGCTGTCTTAATCAGGTGTTCGTTCCCCATAATGGTTAATTGCATTTCTTCGTCAATTGGCTCTTTAAATTCAATAAAAATTTTGTAATCTTTTTTGTTATTGGTCAGTTCCGAGCGCGTTTCCCAAATAATTTCATCAATTCTCAGCGGATGCAACGAAATGGCCGAAATATCAGAGCTTGCTTTTGCCAGATCGAGCAATCCGTTTGAAAGCGCATTCAGGTTTTTAATGTCTTCGAGTACCGATTCTAAAATTTCTTCATATTCTTTTTGCGATCGTGGTTTCATAAGCGAAACCTCTAATTGTCCGGTAATTGATGTTAATGGGGTTCGTAATTCGTGCGAGGCATTCGATACAAAGCTTCGTTGCATTTCGAAGGCCGACTCCAACCGCTCGAGCATTTTGTTGAAAGTGATTGCCAGCTGCGCTATTTCGTCAGTTTTGTTGCCTTCGTTAACACGCATATTCAAACTGGCAATGGTTATTTTATCCACCTGGGTCACTACATCCGACATGGGTTTTAGTGCTTTTGTCGCATATATTCTGCCAAGAATTATCGTTGAACCCACACTAATAATAAAGCCAACCAATATGATCCAGATCAAGTTGTAAAGTTTTATTCGTCCGTAATTGTCATATGCAGAAGCAATTGCTACGTATTGATCGTTGTGTAGTCTGAAAATGAGACCGATAGCTTCGTTTTTCCCTTCGTGATAGCGAACATTTTTAGCAAGTCTGATTTTATCCAGAAATTGTTTTGTGATATGGATAGTATCATTGTCAAGACTATTATAAATCAGATGGTTTTTATTGTCGTAAATTATAACTCTTTCGTTATGAAGGGCATTGAGTGAGTTTCGGTCAATAATCTTCATCAGGTTATAATCTACTTCTTTAACTTCAATCAGAAGTTTTGCTGTAGTTAAAGCCTTCTTTTCTAATCTCGAATAAAATTCTGCTTCGCGGTAATCGGCTGAAAAATAATATATTATAAAAGAAAATAAAATCAGGATAAGCGAAACTATATAGGTGAACTGGAAAGAAAGCCGGGTGCGGATGTTTAGGTTCATTCGGTTTCCTCCTTCATAATATATCCAAATCCTGTTTGGGTGTGAATTAATTTCTCCGGAAAATCCTTATCAATCTTCTTGCGGAGAAAGTTCACATACACATCGATAATGTTCGTCCCAGTATCAAAGTTTATATCCCATACATTTTCGGCAATTTCACTGCGCGACACTACTTTGCCTTTATTGCGAAGCAGGTAGAGCAGCAATGCAAATTCTTTCTGTGTAAGGCTTATTTTCTTGTCGCTGCGGAAGACTTCATAAGTGTCAAGGTTCACCGAAAGATCAAGGAAATGCAATACATTCCCTTCAATTTTCGTGATAGAAACCCGTTTCAAAAGAGCACGTATCCTGGCCAGTAATTCCTTAAATTCGAAAGGTTTAACCAAATAATCATCAGCCCCGGAATCAAATCCCTTCAGCTTATCTTCGGTAGTTCCGAGGGCTGTAAGCATGATAATGGGGATTTTCTGATCAATTTTCCTGATCTCCTGGCACAATTCTATCCCATTCATGTATGGTAGGTTCAGATCAAGAATAATTAGTGTGAAGTTGTCAACCTCAAACATTTTTTTACCCATCACACCATCGTAGGCATTCCTGCAGTCAAATCCGTTTTCATCAAGTCCGCGTTTAATAAATGCGGCAACTTTCGGTTCATCTTCAATTATCAGTATTTTATTCTCGGGCTGATTCATTTTGAATTAGAGTGTTCCGGAGGTTAATCCTTATAAAGTTAATAAAATAGGTTGTGCATTTAGTGCAATATTTCTGAATCCAAGATACAAAATGGCATTCGCTTAAAACCGATTGGACAGCAATTTTAATCCATCTTTAATGTGTCGCTTTGAAAGGCGAGGTACTTTTAAATCACAAAAAATAAAACGTGTTATTATGGAAGAAAATAAGTTTATGGACAAATACGGATTTTTGGTAGTGATTTTAGTGCTAATCGCAATTTTTGTAGTCTTAAAATTGGTCGGTTTTCCTGAAATATTGTATTAAAAATATGAGGAATACTGCTTTGCAAATTTTAATTGGTCATATTTACTAAAACTGTCTATTTGGATACGTCCACCTACCAGATAAATATCTTTTGCGCCAGTGATTTAACGTTTCAGGGAAGTGAGTTCTTAAAATAAATGAAAGAAGATATAAAAGAGATTCCCTGACCATTATGAACTTTCCCTAATGGAATATTTTGTAGTTTTTACTTAATTGATTTTACTTTAATTTATTGCTGGATTTTCTGATATTTATATATTGTCAGAAAAGTTTCCTTTTGTCTGGGTTTTTGAAAGGAAAACGATAGAAAGAATAGTGCATGAAATTGACAAGACTCTTTAAGGAATTTTTTGAAAGTGAAAAGGCCGGAGGCTTTATCCTGGTTTTTGCAACTGCTATATCGCTTTTACTTGCCAATTCAGCATTTCAAGCTGAATATTCAGATTTTTGGAATATTACTCTGGGAGGTCACAGTCTCACTCATTGGATAAACGATGGCCTAATGACCATTTTCTTCCTGTTAATTGGTCTTGAGCTGGAACGTGAAATTTATCAGGGCGAACTTTCGGACATTAAGAATGCTACTTTACCCATTGTAGGTGCTTTAGGTGGAATGTTGGTTCCGGCAGCAATTTTTCTCATATTCAATTTTGGAACTGAAAGTCAGGCGGGCGCCGGAATTCCAATGGCTACCGATATTGCCTTTGCAATTGGGATTTTATCGTTACTTGGCAAAAAGGTTCCTGCTTCATTAAAGGTCTTCCTTACAGCTCTGGCTGTAATCGACGATTTAGGTGCGATCATCATAATCGCAATTTTTTATACTCAAACACTCAGTCTTGTAAACCTATTTATTGCATTGGGAATTTTTGCTGTTCTTGTAGCGCTTAATCGCATGAAGATTAATAACCTTCTCCCATACTTGATTGGAGGAGTGGCTATGTGGTATTTTATGCTGCATTCGGGAGTACATGCAACAATAACTGGAGTGTTGTTAGCTTTTGCCATTCCGTTTGGTAATGGTAAAAATAAAACGCCATCAAATAAAGTGCTTCACTTTTTACATAAACCGGTAGCTTTTGTAATACTTCCTTTGTTTGCATCAGCAAATACCTGTATTATTCTGGGAGACAATTTGATCGGTGGTCTGGCTAATAATAACAGTATTGGTATAATGGCTGGCTTGGTTGTAGGAAAACCATTAGGGATTACATTGTTTGCATTAATTGGCATTTGGCTAGGAATTTGCGCTTTGCCGTCCGATTTGAAATGGAAGAATATTTTAGGAGCAGGGATGCTTGGAGGTATTGGTTTTACTATGTCGATTTTTATAACCTTATTGGCTTTTAGTGATGCCGTGATTATTGATCATTCTAAAATAGCCATTCTTTTAGGCTCCTTAATTTCTGGAATTCTTGGGTATTTGTGGCTTAAGTTGACATTAAAAACATAGAAATACAGCTGATTAGATTTCTTTATCAGCTATATACGCCGGAAAGATTAACTGGAAGCGAGTTCCTTTATTTAGTTCGCTGGTCACTTTTATCTCTACAGAATGTAGCTTCATTACCTTGGCCACAATTGACAGGCCAATGCCAAATCCACCAATGTATTTCACGTTATCCGATCGGTTGAATGCGTTGAAAATACTATCAATCTGGTCTTCCGGAATACCAACGCCCTGATCAATTATCGACACCTGGAGAGATTCGTTGACCATTGAAATTTCTACTTCTACATCGTTCGATGAGAACTTGCAGGCATTCTCGAACAGATTTTTAAAGACAATATCGAGCAATCCCTGGTTGCCGTAAACATTCAGATCGTTTTCATTGTCAGGGTATTCAATCTTTGGAAGAATCTTTCTGCCCGGATATTTGGATTTGATCGACTGTATGGTGTTAAAAATCAGTTCATCAATTCGAACTGCAGTCATCTGGATGTTTTTATTCCCGTTTAAATGGGCCAGTTCGAGCAAACTGTTAATGAGCGAATTCATTTTCCTGAGGTCCTCAATAAGCCCGGAGAGATGATTTTTGTAATCTTCAGGCCCACGGGTTTTGCTGAGTATGTAATCCGATTCTGCAATCATAATTGCCAATGGTGTCCTCAGTTCGTGTGAAGCATGCGAAACAAATTCATCCTGACTCTTGAACGCCTTTTCGAGGTCGGAAAGCATGTTGTTGAATGTAATCGAAAGTTGCTCTATTTCATCCTGTCGTTTCCCTTCGTCCAATCGGTTACTCAGCTTCGATGAGTTGATTTCCTTAACCTTGGTAATGATGTTTGAAATGGGCTTTAT
The DNA here is from genome assembly GCA_021849365.1 of Bacteroidota bacterium. Lineage (GTDB taxonomy): Bacteria > Bacteroidota > Bacteroidia > Bacteroidales > Prolixibacteraceae > Aquipluma. The sequence goes on from JAJZSZ010000002.1 coordinate 30,415, forward strand.
TGCTGATTTCGAGAAAAAATAAGCAGCCGTAACCGAGAGTATAACGCTAATGAGGATGCTCCAAAGTAAAATGCTTTTTAGTTCGTTGAGGTTTTCTTCGCGATACCGGTCGTGAGCTAACACAAAAACGTGGTAGTTTTGATCGCTCGCCACGTGCACATAACTTACACCATCCTTGTTGTCGATTGAGAAAAAGGCAACGCGCGAGTTATAGGTGTGGCTTATTATCTCAACCGGCGTTAACAGGTTGGTTTTGTTACTGTATAATAGTTTGTTCGATTGGTTGGTAATCGCAATTTCTTCGGCCTCGAACGAACGTGTGGTCTGATGTATCTTTTTTAAGAGTGTGGAGTCAATCTCCTGAATATTGATAGAAAGAATTGCTGTGTTCTGAGCCTTTTCCAAAAGGCTGTCGCGAAATTTGGACCGTTGACTGCTGAATGAAAAATAATAAACCAGCACCGAGAAAAACACGAGAATACCAAAAACAATACTGGTAAATTGAAGTGATAATCGTGTTTTAATATTCATAAATAAACATTTGAGTGTTCAGTCGTACTTGTCAGGCTCCGTTGTTTTGAACACAAATTTGGGGTGGCACTATTACAGCGACTTTGGCCCGTTTTTTTACAGTTCTTTTTCGCTGCAATAAAAGCCAAAGCCAAATTTAGTGTGGATTATCTTCGGTTCAAAGTTTTTATCTATTTTCTTTCGTAAGTAATTCACATACACATCGATGATGTTGGTTCCGGTTTCGAAGTCGAGATCCCAGACTTTTTCGATGATAAATTCGCGGGAAAGGATTTTGTCTTTATTTCGGAGAAAAGTTTCCATTAAAGCAAATTCTTTCGAGGTCAGGTCAATTTTCTGACCGGCCCGGGTTGCAGTTTTTCGGTCAAGATCCATTTCAAAATCAGCAATGCTCAATATTCTTGATTCCTGAACAACGACATCCTTTCTTTTCAGGAAAACATTTATCCTGGCCAGCAATTCTCTGTAGTCGAAAGGTTTAAGTACATAGTCGTCGGCTCCGGCTTCAAAACCGATTAATTTATTTTCCGGAGTTCCGAGGGCTGTAAGCATTATGATCGGGATCTTGTTGTTCGTTTTGCGGATTTCCTTGCAAAGTTCATAGCCGTTCATCAACGGAAGATTAATGTCGAGAACAACAAGGTCGTACTCGTTATTTTCCATCATTCTTTTTCCAACATATCCGTCGCTAGCTATATCTGCTTTAAATCCTGATTCTTGCAACTGTTTTTGAATGATTTCAGCGAGTCGCAATTCATCTTCAACAATTAATATTTGCGTTTCGAGCATTTTGGTGTAATATTTCATCGGCAAAACTAAGACACAATAACCAATAAATCTTGTTTTTAATGAATTTCTAATAACTTTCTAACTGTCCTTTAACGGCGATCACAAGAATACAATGCTAGATTTGTTGCATTAAAGTTCGAATCAGATACTGACCCGATTAATAACGTGGAACTTATTATTCAAAGGTGTAATCTGATAAGTATTTTAGGTATTTGTTTTCTCTAAATAAACTCAATTTTTTCGATTTATTGGATTTTCTCTAAAGGATTCTGTAAAGGAAGTTACAGAGGATGGTTTTAAAATTTTAAGGATACCGTGCACCAGGGGCGCGGTATCTTTATTTTATGGAATTAGGTAAAGCGAGTTATTTGGGTAACTGCAATATGTTCAGAACCATGAAAAACAAGGCAAGTGCCAATAGTACAATTAGGAATAAACTTGCTTTATGAAATCGGCTTTTAAACAGGTTTAGGAGTAATGATATCAGGCTTATAACTGAAAAACCGGCAACCATTCTGAAATAACTCATAATCCGGATTTCTTTTGGAATTGAAGTCGAATTCTCGGGCAAAGTAATACCCGAATTGGTCAACAGCATCCAAAATGACAATCCTCCCAGTAAAATAAAAACTACCTGCCCGTAAATAATTAGCTTTTCTTTTTTTTCAATCCACCCGAAAAGAATCAGGGCAATACCTAGAAAAAGAGAATATTGTGAGGCAGTAACCGGTCCGAGTAACATTGCAGAGTCCATATTGTAAATGAATTTGATAGTCGGCAAATGTGTTAATTTTTAGTCAAACAAAAAACAATAGCCGTATTCAATAGCAACAAATGGCTATTTTTGGCAGAAATCAGAAAAATACATGATGATAAAGACAAATCTGGACATCAATCCGAAAGCTAAAGGATTGATTTTTGACCTTGATGGTACTTTAGCCGACACAATGCCTATTCATTATATTGCCTGGAAAAATGCAGCGGCAAAATATGGTATCGATTTTACCACAGAGCTTTTTGCTCAGCTTGCCGGGATTCCTCTTTACCCAACTGTCGAAAAGATTAATCAGATTTTTGGCTTGACTATTGATCCAAAGGAAATGGGAGATCTGAAGGAAGAAGAATTCGAAAATAATATGCATCTTACTCCTGAGATTAAAGTGGTAACCGACCTGGTTCGCAAGTATCACGGAAAAATTCCGATGGCTGTTGGTACCGGAGGTTCGCGGCGGTTATCACTGAAAACATTGGGTATTATTGGTCTTGAAGGCTATTTTGATATTTTGGTGACCAGCGAAGATGTCAGTCATTTTAAACCTCATCCTGAAACTTTCGTCAAATGTGCCGAATTGATGGGTATTGCCCCTGCCGATTGCGAAGTTTTTGAAGATGGAATTCTTGGCATGCAGGCAGCACGAACTGCCGGAATGATGGTGGTTGATGTAACCGAATATTATGAAGTAACTATAGGTAAAAAACTATGAAACTAAAAGCTGGCTTGTTGGTCTTGTCGGGAACGATTTTGTTCTCCTGTTCTTTAGTAAAGAAGACTTTAAATCATGAATACACTGTGATGTCGTACAATGTTGAGAATTTGTTTGATACGGTAGATGACCCGAAAGTTCCGGATGAAGAATTTTTACCTGCAAGCGAAAAAAAGTGGGATAATGAGAAGTACCAGAAAAAACTAGCTGATATTGCCCGGGTGATTTCGGAGGTTAATCCATTAGAGCTACCGGAAGTGGTTGGTCTTGTTGAGGTGGAAAATCAGCAGGTGCTGGAAGATTTGGTGAATACCGGAAAGCTAAAAGGACAATATGCCATTATTCACGAAGAAAGCCCTGATTATCGCGGAATTGATGTCGCCCTGATTTACCGTAAAGACGCATTCAGTGAAACAACTCACGAAGTTTTACCGGTTACATTTCCAGATGATCCTGAATTTAAAACCCGCGATATATTACATGTAACCGGAAAAATTAAAAATAAAACGGTTCATGTTTTCGTAAATCACTGGCCTTCGCGTATCGGGGGCGATGAAAAAACTGAGCCTAAGCGGGTTTTGGCGGCTTCGGTTCTGAAAAAGAAAGTTGATGAGCTCTGTGCAGCCGACCCGAAGGCGCGCATTATTATTATGGGCGATATGAATGACGAGCCAGCCAATAAAAGTCTGATGGAAGCTCTTAGTGCCGAATCTCCCGACTCCAAAGCACTTCTGGTCAATTTGATGATGCCTGATGATGCCAATGGAAATGGAACTTATTTCTACAGCGGAAACTGGAATATGCTCGACAATCTGGTCGTTTCAAAAAGTGTTTTAAAAGGCAAAGGAATATTTGTTGAAGGGCAAAAAGGAAATATTTTTAGTAACGACTGGATGATTTTTACTAACAAAAACGGAGATAAAACACCGAACCGTTCCTATGTAGGAAACAAATATGTTGGAGGAGTGAGTGATCATTTCCCGGTTTACTTCAAGATGATAGTGAAGTAATTGCACAAAATAAGAAAAGCGGCCTTCCTTGGAAAGTCGCTTTTCATTCTTTTAACCAATTCACAAAAACTATTTTTTAATCCAACCAACTATTTTTTCATCATCTGGTTTTATTTTCGGATCAACAACATCAACCAGCTTGCCATTTTCATCTATCAGGTATTTCTGAAAGTTCCATTTAACTTCCGAATCCATCACACCATTTTTGCTTTTGCTGGTCAGCCATTGGTAAAGCGGGTCCATATCGTCACCTTTAACCGAAATTTTCGACATCATTTTAAATTTCACTCCATAATTCTTTTCGCAGAATTCTGCAATTTCTTTATTCGAGCCTGGTTCCTGCGATGCAAAGTTGTTGGCAGGAAAACCAATGATGGTGAATTTGTCGCCTCCATATGTTTCAAATAGCGATTCAAGTTGCTTGTATTGTGGCGTTAATCCACATTTTGAGGCGGTGTTTACTACCAAAACTTTCTTTCCTTTTAAGCTCGAAAGATCGAAATCTTTACCGTCGATGTCTTTCACCTTGAAATCGTAAAACGATTGCTGGCCAAAAACTATTGTTGAAATTAAAATCAGGCTAAAAATCATTGCTAGTCTTTTCATCTTATTGTTTTTATGTGTTTTGTTATAATAAACAAACCTGAATGCATAAAGGTTTGTCGGGGCCATGTTAATAAGTTTAAATTTGACGTTAGGCCAGAATTTGTATATTTGGTCGTTCAATTCAGCACCGTTTATGGAGAATTTTATCGTTTCAGCCCGGAAATACCGGCCAGATACTTTTCAAACAGTTGTGGGGCAGGCCTCAATTACTTCAACATTGAAGAATGCTATTAAAAACAGCCAGCTTGCACATGCCTATTTGTTTTGCGGACCTCGAGGTGTGGGTAAAACCACCTGTGCCCGAATCTTTGCAAAAACAATTAACTGCCAGAACCTGACTGCTGAAATTGAACCGTGTAATGAATGTGAATCGTGCAGAGCATTTAACGGGAGTCGTTCGTACAATATTCATGAGCTCGATGCTGCTTCGAACAACTCGGTTGACGATATTCGCAACCTGACCGATCAGGTTCGCATTCCACCACAGATCGGCCATTATAGTGTGTATATTATCGACGAGGTTCACATGTTGTCGCAGGCTGCGTTCAATGCATTCCTGAAAACATTGGAAGAGCCACCGCGTCACGCTATTTTTATATTGGCTACTACCGAGAAGCACAAAATTCTGCCAACTATTTTATCGCGTTGCCAGATTTTTGATTTTAACCGTATTAAAATCAGCGATATTTCCGGACATTTGGGTAATGTCGCTGGAAAAGAATCGGTGGCAATCGAATCTGAAGCTTTAAATGTTATCGCTCAAAAGGCTGATGGTGCCATGCGCGATGCCTTGTCTATTTTCGATCAGATTGTAAGTTTTTCAGGCCGGAACATTACCTATAAGGATGTTATTACAAACCTGAATGTTCTCGATTACGACTACTATTTCCGTATTGTCGATTTATTCCTGATCAATGATATCTCCGGAAGTTTGATGCTTTTCAACGAAATTCTGGATCATGGATTTGATGGTCACCATTTTATTACCGGACTGAGTTCTCATTTCCGCGATGTGATGGTCTCTAAAGATCCTGTAACTATTCAGTTACTTGAGGTAGGAGGGGAGATCCGCGAGAAATACAAAGTTCAGGCTGCACGTTGCGACGGAGATTTCCTCGTGGGGGCATTGCAGATAGCCAACGAATGCGATCTGCAATATAAAGCCAGCCAGAATAAAAGGCTCTTGGTAGAACTAGCTTTAATTAAAATAGCCCAGCTCACCTTAAAAAAAAAATAGCTGACGTTTCCGACGATCATGCTCTTTTACCAATCTCGGCTTCTGCTGAACAGCTGGCTGCTTCTATTCCGCAGGCAACTGTTTCTGCTGAGCGGAACATTGTTCCACCGGCATCAGTTAATCCGGAGCCTACAGAGAAAACCTCTTCGGTAAGAATTCTCCGAAAGGCAGGAAGTTCCCTTACTCCATCAATAAAAGATGCACTTGCCGGTAAAGTGGTTGAGAAAACCATTATTGAAGAAATTACTGAGATAGAGTATAGCGAGTACGAGAATTTCTCTGACACATTTACATCTGAACAGCTTGAACTAAAATGGAAGGAATTTCTGGACACGATTTCGGATCGTCCCAATCTGCTGGCTACACTTTCTCGTGTTCCTGAATTAATGGATGGAAATAAACTTTTGTTGAAAATTGGCAACTCTGTTCAGGAGGAAGAAGTTCGGTTAATCAAACCTGATCTGGTTGGATTTCTGAAGCGTGAACTTCGCAACTCGGCTATTGAATTGACAACATCGATAGAACGAATTGAAACGGAGCGGACTCATTTTAACGATTCGGAGAAACTGCAAATGCTCATTCAGAAGAATCCGGAGTTAATGGAATTAAAGCAAAAGTTTAATCTTGATTTTAATGCTTGATAGTTAATTCATTCAGAATATTTAACAATTTTATTTTCGACAACCCGGGGAATGATGCTTAAATGAGCATAAAATTTTGTACTTTTAGTCAAAATTGAAAAACCAAAGGCAATGATAAAAAAAGAAGTTTTAGACGCATTAAATGAACAGATAAATGCGGAATCGTATTCGGCTTATATGTATCTGTCGATGGCAGCTTACTTTGAAAATATGGGGCTTTCGGGGTTTGCCCATTGGATGAAAGTACAATATCAGGAAGAATCGGCACATGCATTGAAATTCTTTAACTATGTAACCGAACGTGGCGGTAAAGTTGTTTTGAAAGCCATCGATCAGGTTCCGGTTGAGTTTGATGGAATTGTTGATGTTTTTGAAAAGACCCTTGTTCATGAGGTTCATGTAAGCGGTTTAATTAATAATTTGATGAATGTTGCTATTTCGGCCAGCGATCATGCGTCGCAGAGTTTCCTGAAATGGTTTGTAGATGAGCAGGTGGAAGAAGAAGCCAACGTTGAAAAAATTCTGGCAACACTTAAACTCATCAACGGACAAGGTAATGGCATTTTTATGATGGATCGTGAATTAAGTCAGCGAGTATTTGTTGATCCCAACGCAGCAGCATAAATTTTTTCAATATATATTTTGTAAAAAGGCTGCCATTTGGCAGCCTTTTTTATTTGATAAAAAAGATGACAACAAGAAGATTAGTTTAACGTATGTAAAGAAAACGCTATGAGAAAGATTATTTTAAATAAGTTGGATTACTTAAGAATTAAGACGCACCTCAGAGATGCGCGAATGAAGAAAACAATTGAAGCAACCGAAGCACAAAAGCTGATCAATGAACTTGAGTCGGCAACATTGGTAGAGCCTCAGGAAATACCTTCGGATGTGGTAACCATGAACTCTGTTGTGAAAATCTCGTTTGTTGGAGAAGAGCGCCAGCAGGAATTCAGGATTGTATATCCGAACGAAGCCGATTTTAAATCGCGGAAAGTATCAATCTTTTCACCTGTAGCTACAGCGCTTATCGGTTTCCGAATTGGTGACCTGATTGAATGGATGGTTCCGGGTGGAATGAAACAAATTAAAATTGACGGAATAATCTATCAGCCTGAAGCAGCCGGTGATTATAATCTGTAATTTTCCAACGCCGATTGTAATGCAATTTGCGTCATCGGCGTTTAAGTCTTTTTTCAATAAAATTCAACTAAAATGACTGATAAAGAAGTTATATTTTCTGATTTATTTGAATTGTGCAAGAATAACTTTCAGGAGAAAGATTTGCTAAAAATCCGAGAAGCATATGATTTGCTGGTCGAGGTTTTTGGCGATCGGAAAAAGAAATCAGGAGAATTTGTACTCAATCATTCAATTTCAGTAGCCCGCATTGTTGTCGAGGAAATTGGACTTGGAGTTGATACAGTTATTGCAGCCATTCTGCACAATATATTTTATCAGGACCATTCGGCCCTGGAGATTGAAAGTAAGTTTGGTAAATCGGTTACGTCAATCCTTGAGGGAATGGCTAAAATTAACAGCATGGGTACCGACACCGTCGAGCTCCATTCTGAGAACTACCGTAAACTGATGCTGGCACTGGCCGGCGACGTCAGGGTGATTCTTTTGAAAATTGCTGACCGGCTGGAGGTTATGCGGAAGTTGGATTTTAATGATATTTCTTTCCGGACCAAAGTGTCAATCGAAACTTCCTTCCTGTATGCCCCTTTGGCTCATAGGTTGGGACTGTATTACATCAATTCCGAGTTGCTCGATTTATGTTTGAAGTATCAACATCCGGAAGCTTACGAAGCCGTTTCTGTGCGGCTAAGGGAAACTGATCGTGAGCGGGCCAATTTCGTTGCCGAGTTTGTTAAACCAATTCAGGAAAAATTGAATGCTCGCGGTTTTACGTTCGATATGAAGGCCCGTACCAAGTCGATTAATTCGATCTGGCGTAAAATGCAGACTCAAAAGGTTGAATTCGATGAGGTCATGGATTTGTTTGCAATCCGTGTAATCCTGAATTCGGAACTGGCCAGCGAAAAATCGGATTGCTGGCAGGTGTATTCAATTGTTACGGAGGAGTACCAGTCGAATCCCAAGCGTATGCGCGACTGGATTACGATACCCAAATCGAACGGTTACGAGTCGCTTCATGCCACCGTTTTGGGACCTCAGGGTAAGTGGGTTGAAATACAGATCAGAACTAAGCGAATGGATGAGATTGCTGAAAAAGGTTTGGCGGCGCACTGGAAATATAAAGGCGGAACTGGTACTTCTGAAATGGAGAAATGGTTGGCTAATGTGCGCGAAATCCTGGAGAATCCTGAATTGAATGTGGTTGATTTTATCGACGATTTCAAGATGAACGTTTACGCCGATGAAATCTTTGTATTCACACCAAAGGGAGATTTGAAGAAGCTGGCGGCTGGAGCTACACTGCTCGATTTTGCTTATGAAGTTCATTCAGGAGTTGGCGATCGCTGCGTTGGCGGAAAGGTGAACGGAAAGAATGTGACCCTAAGGCATAAACTCCAGAATGGAGATCAGATAGTGGTGGATACAGCCAATCATCAGCGACCCAAAATGGACTGGCTCGATTTTGTGGTTACCACAAAGGCAAAAAACAGGATCAGAGCGAGCCTGAATGAAGAGGTTAAGCGTCAGGCTGAAATTGGGAAGGAAGTGTTGCTCCGGAAAGTTAAGAACTGGAAAATCGATTTTAACGACGATAGTATTCGTAAGCTTCTTAAAGAATATAAGTTCAAGCTTGCTCAGGACCTGTACTACAACATAGCTATTGGGAAAATTGATACTCTGGAAATCAAAGAATTATTGGTTGGGAAGAAGGAGGAAACGGCCAGACAACTGATTACAGATATGCTTCCTAAAGATAAGGTTCAGGAACTGGATTTTTCGGGAGGCGATGATTATCTTGTTATCGATAACAATATCAAAAACGTTATTTATAAGTTGGCTCCGTGTTGTAATCCGATTTTCGGCGATGATATTTTTGGTTTTGTAACCATTAACGAAGGAATAAAAATTCACCGGACTGCTTGTCCAAATGCGCCGCAAATGATTGAGCGGTTTCCTTATCGGGTGATAAAAGCCAAATGGCAGGAAACAAAGAAGCGATCGTCGTTCCAGGCAACTATCCGTATTTCGGGAACTGATGAAGTTGGTATTGTTGAACAAATATCGCATGTTCTTTCGAAGGATATTGGCGTTCAAATGCGATCGATTAATATTGAAACGAACAATGGCGATTTTGATGGAACGTTGCGTGTATTTGTAAATGGATTAGAGCACCTGGATTTTCTGATGAATAAGCTTCGGGGAATTAATGGAGTTTTTTCGGTTTCTAGGGCAGATTAATAATTGGGAAAGGCATGGAAAATAGAATAGATATTGACGAAGTAAAACAATTGATTGAGCAAAATGAGTTGAACAAATCGCTCGAAATTCTCAATAGCCAGATTCAGTCAGGTTTGAGGGACGTAGATGTGCTGTTATTAAGGGCCCGTATTCATTATAAAATGCAGAAATGGGGCGATGCGATGAATGATTTCTCTGCTGTACTCGATATTGATGCAGAGAACACGGAGGCCAAAACCGGGTTGGAGATGGCGAAGAGCATTTTGGGGTATTTCACTCCCGATATGTTTAATCCTTAAATAATGTGCGAGTTACAAAACGATACAGCAAACATTTAGACGTGTTTCAAATTGTTATTTAAAAATTAGGATTCTTGACGGTTATTACTATTTTTGATTTCGAAATAAAATGATCAGGCGAGAATTTAACTAAATGTACTATAACCATTAAAAAATCTGAATATGAAACGTGTTTTTTTCGTTTTTGTAATGTTGATTGCTGTTTTGGCTGCGAATGCACAGGTAGCTGAAAAAACATTTGCTGAGTTGAAGAATGAAGGTAATGCTGCTGTAAAAGCAAATGATTTTGTAAAGGCTTTGGATCTGTACGAACAGGCAATTGCCAAATTAGGAGATAGCCCAATTACTGATACCATGATGGTATATAACATGGGATTGTTTGCTGTTAAAGCAAAAAACTATGAAAAAGCGTTGAAATATTTCGATCAATCGTTTTCGATGAACCGCATGAAGGTTAGTTCACTTTTGTCGAAATCAGATGTTTTAAAAGGAATGAAAAAAGATGCTGAAAGTTTGAAAGCCATGGAAGATGCTTTTGCTGTTGCTCCTAAAGATCCAAAAGTAAAAAGTAAGCTTGCTGGTTACTATGTGAAAGAGGCATCTACTGTTTATGCCAAAGGTGGTGCAATTATTAATAAAGCAAATGCTGATCTTGCTGCCAAAAAACTGGACGATGCCGGATATAAAGCTGCAGTAGCCGCAGCAGGAGCTGAATTCAAAAAAGCTTTGCCATTAATTGATAAAGCCTTGAGTTACGATGAAGCTAACGCAACAGCTAAACAACTGAAAGCTGCCTGCGAAGCTGCTCTGAAATAATACTGTTGAATTTATTCTGAAGCGAGGCTATCTGAAAAAGGTAGCCTCGTTTTGTTTTTGATTCGTACCTGATATGCTGGCTAATTTATCTCGGTGTTTTTAAGTAAATTGCTTTGAATTTTAAATTCATTCACAATGAATTGGATTGACTACTTACTGGCAGCTTTAATTACTCTTCCCATCCTGGCTACCTTGGTATTGGGCATATTTCTGGCTCGGAACGGAAAGCGTGCCATGGGAAGGCCAACCATTCAACCCTTCTTTTTCTATACCGGTAAGTTTTTCCTTTTTGGAGTATGGGCTTTGTTCGGATTTATTTCAGTTTTCCCGGATTACCGTAATGTCATACCATTCTTAATTCAGACTGAAATTCCTGATGTTCAGAAATTATTGGCGGTAGTCTTGCTCATTCCGGCCAATCTCATTATTGTTCCGGCGTATTTGAAAATGGGTTTGATTACGCATATTGGCCTTCCTGAAGGAAAGCATGAATTACGCACAGGTGGCATATATAAGTTTAGTCGTAACCCAATGTATGCCAGCTTTATTTTTCTGAATCTGGCGTGTTTTCTTTTTCTTCCGAGCCTTCTGCTTTTAGGAGTAATGGTTTATGGAATGGTGGTGCATCATTTCATAATTTTAGGAGAAGAAGCTTATCTCGAAGGTGAATTTGGCGATGAATATCTGGCATACAAACGCCGAACTCCCAGGTATTTCTGATACTTTCTTATTGATTTTTATTGTCCGTATCGAGGGTCATCAGTCGTTTGAAGTGATTTTCAAGATGTTTTCTCATAGCTGTGCGGAATTTATCAGCATCTCTTTCTCTTAAGACTTCAACCAGTTCTTTATGCGAAACATATCTTTTGTTGGCGAACGTTTTATTTATTAATCCACTTGTATAAACGTAGCTGAAAACCGGTAAAAGCATTCGTTGAAATCCTTTCAATGTTTGATTTCCCGTTATTTCGTATAGTTTGCTATGAAAAAGTACTTCATAATCAACATCAAAAAGAGTATCTCCGGAGTAATCTGCTTCGTTCTTCACAATTGAAAACAATTCTTCAATGTCTTCGTCGGTAGCCCGGCTTACAACCAGATCAGCCATTCCAACCTCAATAACCAGGCGCATTTCAAAGATATCTTTCAACGTTCCTTCATCCAAAATAGTGGGAATCATCGATTTCTGAAGGATAGAGGGCAGGTCCGGACTTTTGATTACAGCACCCTTATGTTTTTTTGATTCGATAAGCCCCATAGTTTTTAGGCGGGTCAACGATTCACGGATTACCGTACGACTTACCCCCATTATTTCGGCCAGTTCAAGTTCTTTGGGTATGGCATCTCCGGGTTGAAGTTCTTTTTGAGAAAAAAATTCAATCAGGTTCATTTCAACTTTATCAACCAGGCTGCGGGTATCAATGGCCTGAAGTCCGCTAATGTTATTATCTGCTTTCATGCCCGAACATTTTATAAAAAATATAGGAAATATCTATCTGAATATGTAATACATAAGACAAAAATAGATATTTCTTAAAAACAAAAGCTAATATAAGAGTAAAACTTTCAAATTAATTATTCGAAGATATTACCAGGTTGGTTTTTCTCACAAATTACTACTATTTTTTTTATTTGTCCCGGGATGCTAGATTTCAGTATTCAAAAGGAATATAAGCGGGAATGAATTATGTTTTATTTTAGTTTTCCCTGAAAATCAATAATTCATGTTATAAATCATTCAAAAAAAAGTCTCAAAAAATTTGGCTATCAAAATTCAATATCTATTTTTGTTGTGTTATGTAGGACATAAGACAAATATGAAATTTTCAATATTTAATTAAACCGTTATGAATAGATTTCTTGCATTACTGCCGCTTTGGGTGGCGTTTTTGTCCCTGATGTCTTTTAGCCCGGTTATGGCTCAAAAGATGGTGAAAGGTACTGTTACTGATGCAGCAGATGGTTCAACAATTCCCGGGGTTAATGTTGTGGTGAAGGGAACTACTGTTGGAACACTGACTGATATTGATGGTAATTATACATTAAGTGTTCCCGCCGGAAAAGATGAAATTTCATTTTCGATGGTAGGTTATGCAACTGTTACATTTACTGTTGGCAATCAGTCGGTAATTAATGTTTCTTTGAAAACATCGGTTCAGGCTCTCGATGAAGTTGTGGTAACCGGATACGGTGGTACTCAAACACGATCCAGAAGTACAAACTCAATTGCAAAGGTTGACAGCAAAAAGTTGAGTTCCGGTGTATTCTCAAATCCGGCACAGGCTCTTTCGGGTGCTGTTACCGGTCTTCGGGTTGTTCAAACCTCGGGTAATCCGGGCGCAACACCTAATATTATATTGCGTGGTGGTACAAACCTCGATGGTTCAGGCTCTCCACTGGTAATTGTTGATGGTCAGATTCGCGGAAGCTTATCAGACATCAATCCTGAGGATGTGGAAGATATGCAGGTAATGAAAGATGCTGGAGCAACTGCTATTTATGGTGCTCGTGCAAACAATGGAGTTATCCTTATCAAGACCAAAACTGGTAAAGCTGGACAATCGGAAATTAACGTAAAAGTGAAGGTTGGAGCTAATTACCTGAATAATCCTTATGATTTTGCCGATGCCGAAACTTATTTGACCTGGCAGCGTCCGGCTTACGTTAAAGCGAATAATATCTGGAAAAAAGCCGATGGTACAGGCGTTGGTTATGCCACAAACATTTCAACCCTTACCGGAGCTCAGCCTTATGGTACAGGTAACGCTTATTTTGCTGCTGATGGCACAACGCCACTTGTTAATACTACAAATTCAATCTGGAGTACAATGTACTTAACCGATCAGAATAAATTCCTGTTGAATCAGGGATGGCAACAAATGAAAGATCCGGTTTATGCTTTTCTGAAAGCATTGTATCCAAATGATGCTACTATTTCTGAAAATCTTCTTTTTAAGAATACGACTCCGGCCGACTACAATTTTAAAAATCCTTCATACACACAAGACTATAACATTAACATGTCGGGTGGTAACGATAAGGGCCATTATTACGCTGGTATTGGATACAACAATTCAGAAGGTTTGCCAATTTCATCGTACTACAAACGCTATTCATTTATCCTGAATGGTGATTATCAGATAAAATCATGGTTAAACTCGGCTTCCAGCTTCAATTTTAACCGTGCCAACTGGCAGGCGATGCCGGGTTCAAATACCAGTGAAGCCAACTATTTCAGCCGCGTGATTTCGTTGCCGCCAACAGTGCGTTTTGCCAGCGAAGACGGAACTCCACGTTTGGGTAACAACAGTGGCGATGGTAACCAGAGTTTTCAGAATGACTTGTTTTTTGTCTTCAATCAGACTGATAAATTCACGATGAACCAGTCGTTTAAAATTGACTTTACAAAGAATCTCTTTCTGAAGCTTTCTGCAAATATTTATTACAGTGAGGCTTATAACGAAACATTCAACCGGGATTTCAGAACTTCGGCTACTGCATTCAATACCACCCGCAGTTCATCGGCAAATTTCGACAGAGTTTTTGATCAGACCTATAATGCATTACTGAACTATCAGAAACAAATTAAAGATCATTTTGTAACTGCTTTGGTCGGTACCGAGTACTACGATACATACAACTATGGCGTTTACGCTGCTGGTTCGGGTGCTGCTACCGACGATTTTCGCGATTTGGCGTTGACTTCGGCTGACAAGGATAAAAGAAGCATCGACTCATGGCATGCACAACAACGAATCCTTTCATTCTTTGGTCGTGTGAACTACGACTATATGAGCAAATACCTGCTTTCGCTTGTTGTTCGCCGCGACGGATATTCCCGCCTGATTGACAATCGTTGGGGAACATTCCCGGGAGCTTCTGCCGGATGGGTTTTCACTAAGGAGTCGTTCATGGATAAATATTCCAAAGTTCTTTCATTTGGTAAACTGAAAGCCAGCTATGGTTTGAACGGTAACGTTTCGGGCATTGGTGCTTACGAACTTCAGGGAAGCTATGTTGGATCGACCAAATACAATGGGACATCAACATTTATTTTGGGATCAGTTCCAAATCCTAGTCTCCGCTGGGAAAAAACACGTACCCTTGAAGCTGGTGTTGATTTAGGCTACCTGAACAACCGTTTCTCTTCGAACTTTACATTCTACGACCGTTTAACCTCTGACAAGTTCGCAACTTTAACATTGCCAGCGTCTTCAGGTATCTCTGGAATCCGCACAAACAATGGTCAATTCCGCAACCGCGGTCTTGAAATTGAATTGGGTGCCAAACCAATTGTTACTAAAAACGTGCAGTGGAATATTAACGCCAACATTTCATATAACAAGAATACGATTGTGAAGCTACCAAACAATGGACTTCCATTGAATCGTCAGAATGCTTTCCAGGTTTATTCAGGTAAGAGTGCTACTGATTTGATTTGGGTTGGTGGATATCAGGAAGGACAGGAGCCAGGAGTATTGTATGTATGGCAGGCCGATGGTATTTACAAAGATGCCAACGAAATTCCGGCTAACCGCATCGTAAAACCAATTACTTTCCAGGGTGCAACTACACGAACCCTTTATGGATCGGCTGATTGGGCTGCCTTAACCGAAGCACAGAAAATCTCGACTAAAGGCTTGCCAATTATGCCTGGTGATGTAAAATGGCGTGACGTGAATGGCGACAATGTAATTGACGACTATGACCTTGTGAAAATTGGAAACACAACTCCGCACTGGATTGGTGGTTTCAACTCAACCGTAAATTATAAGAATTTCAGCTTATATGCTGCATTCGACTATGCTTTGGGCTTCTCGGTTATGGATTACCGTTTGCCATGGATCCTCGGCGATATGCAGGGAACCTACAATCCAACCAATGATGTGAAAGATACATGGACAGCAGAAAATCCGAATGCAAAATATCCAACATATCAGTGGGCCGACCAGCTAGGAAAAGGTAACTATCGTAACTCGACCTTGTTTACCTACAAAGGCGATTACCTTGCTTTCCGCCAGATTTCGCTTACTTATTCGTTCCCAAAAGTTATGTTGCAGAAACTTAAAGTTGAAAAACTGGAATTGTCGGTTACAGGACAGAACCTGGGTTATTTAACTGCTGCAAAAACGATGACCAGCCCTGAAAGTGGTGGTATTCAGGATGCCGGATACAGCTTGCCCAAAACTGTAACTTTCGGATTAAATATCACATTCTAAAAGAGTTTAACCCAGAAAAATTTAAAACAGATGAAAACAAGATATTTCAAATTCGTAATAGCTTTGGCTGTAAGCGCTTCGATGTTGTTTACAAGCTGCGACAGTCTCGATTTGGGTCCGATTGACAACTACGGAAACGCTAATTACTGGCAGAATCTGGCTCAGGTTCAAACCTATGTCAATGGTATTCATTTAGATTTACGCTCAAATAATTTTGCGCGCAAATTCACAATGGGCGAAGCTCGTGGTGGGCTTCAGGTTATTGGTACTGGCTCGCAGGGCGCGTCAACTTACGACGATCCGATTAAAGGAAATACCATCAATGTTGATAATCCGGGCGTAACCGCATGGGGATCATATTATGGCAATATTTTCGACTGTAACCTGTTGATTCAGAAAGTTGAAGGTAGCAGTATTCAAACTGCCAACCAGAAAGATGTGGATTACCTGCTGGCTCAAACCTATGGAATTCGCGCATTGTACTATTTCACGCTTTACCGTGCTTACGGCGGGGTGCCAATTATCACCAGTGTAAAAGTGCTTGATGGCCAGGTTTCTCAGTCAGATCTTTATACTGCACGTTCAACAGCTAAGGAAGTAATGGATTTCATCAAGGCTGATTTGGATAAATCGCTGAATTATTTCGCTTCTTCAGGAAAAAGCTGGACAAACAACGTAACCTGGTCGAAAGCTGCCACGCAGATGCTGGCTGCCGATGTTTACCTTTGGTCAGCAAAAGTTTCTCTTGATAATCAAGCTCCGGCTTCGGGCGATTTAGCCAAGGCCGAAAGCTATTTGAATGAAGTGAAAAACAATACTCAGTTTGGTTTGGTAAGCGACTTTGCGTCTATTTTTGCGAGCAATAACGAATCGAACAAGGAAATCATTTTCAGCATTAATTATGCTGACGGCGAAGCAACCAGCAGTGTTTCTAACTTCCTTTATGCTGATGCTAATATCGTTTCGTTCTATGACAAAGCCGGAGCAAAACTTGGCGATCCGCTGAACCTAAAAGGAACTGCTATTCAGCGTTATGAATATACCCTGAATTTCTGGAATGCATTTAAAGCAAAAGACAAGAGACGTGGTGCAACATTTATGGAGTACTACGATAAAAACGGCGTAGTAAAAGGAACTGTGATGAAAAAATTCATTGGATCAATTAACTCGCAGGGTGCGCGTGTTTACGACTCAAATGAGCCTGTATATCGCTATGCTGATGTGCTTTTGATGCTTGCTGAAGTTGAAAATATGAAAAACGGCGACCCGGCACAATACATCAACCAGATCCGCCAGCGTGCTTATGGTACTGACTATGTTGCAGCAACCGATGCTTATGTGAATTCAGATTTCAAAACCAACGAGTATGCCATTCTTGCAGAACGCGATTTTGAATTTGTTTTCGAAGGAAAACGTTGGTACGACGTCTGCCGGATGAAAGACGCTGCAAATGGTAAAGCACTGGCTTTTGATGCCAATTCGGCTTACAGTGGAACGCCTGTGTTAAAATCGACGGAAGCTTTCAAACTGTTGTGGCCGGTTGATAAATCGACATTAAATGCTGATCCGAAGCTGGTTCAAACCTCCGGATATTAATACGATCAGAACAATCCTCTTCGCATATAGAATAATTGAGTTTACAGATCAAAATTGGGTAAGAGCCTGATTTCAGGCTCTTACTTCAATAATTTTCAAAATCAGTTATATTTAACAATTAGAATCTTCTTCTGAATTCAGACTTAATGTTTGATTATGAATTTAAAGCATTCGACCATGGCCATTTTCAATATCGTATTTTTTTCTTTGTTGCTTTTTATTTCAACTGAATGTGTGAAAAGTGAATTGATTGTCAAAGAATCTGTTAGCGTGACATCAGTTGAATTAAAGCAGAATCATTTACCACTTAACTATGGGGCAGAAAATGCAGGAGTATTTGAATTGCGTTTGGCAGTTACTACTGAAGAAGAAGCCTTACTGCTGAATAATGTGGAGGTATTGTTCGATACTGAAAGTAAGTTTGCAGGTATTGAATCTATTTCTGCCAAATATTCCGGAGCTGTGAACGGATCGGACACGAATGTTTTGTTTGGCACTTCAAAAAATCTGAGTCAGAAAACAAATATTTCCGGAACCAGAGAATTAGGTACAGGGATTCATTTTCTGAAATTTGGGATTGCAACAACTGCCAATCCTGATTTAATCAGCCGGTTCAGAGTTGAGAAAATTACCCTGTCGTTTAAAAATCACAAACCGGTCTCGGTTTCTCCAACCGATAAATATATTTTCCGGCCTAAAATGGTGCTCCGGGCAGCCGGGCAGGATAACACCAATACTTACCGCATTCCCGGACTAATTACAACCAGCAAAGGCACGCTGATCGCCGTTTACGACAACCGGTACAACAACAGCAAAGACCTTCAGGAAGACATTGACATTGGTATGAGTCGCAGTACCGATGGCGGCCAAACCTGGCACCCCATGCGCGTAATTATGGACATGGGCGAATATGGTGGTCGTTCGCAGCGATTGAACGGAACTGGAGATCCTTGCGTTCTGTTCGACGATAAAACGAATACAATTTGGGTGGCCGCTCTCTGGATGAGTGGCGCTACCGAAAAAGATATGCTTTGGTGGGCATCGAAACCCGGAATGAAGCCAGAGGAAACAGGTCAGTTTATGGTGGTAAAAAGTACTGACGACGGTTTGACCTGGTCACAACCCATCAACATTACTTCGCAAATAAAAGATCCGGCATGGCAGCTGCTTTTGCAGGGTCCCGGACGCGGAATTACCATGACCGACGGAACTTTGGTTTTTCCGGCTCAGTTTAAAGTCGATTTGGGAGCAAAAGCCATTGATGGCGGTCAATATACCTGTCATTCAACCATCGTTTACAGCAAAGATCAAGGAAAAACATGGCAAATTGGAACAGGAGCAAAATCAAATACAACAGAAGCACAGGTAGTTCAACTTACTGATGGCAGCCTGATGCTAAATATGCGTGACGACCGAAACCGCGCCGATAAAGGCGTAACAAATGGGCGGGCAGTGGCTACCACAACTGATTTGGGAAAAACATGGACCGTGCATTCCACTTCAAATTCGGCATTACAGGAATCCAACTGCCAAGCCAGTATTATTAGTACTGATTTGATTATCAGCGGAAAGAAACAGCAGGTTCTGTTTTTCTCCAATCCGAACAGTAAAACTGATCGCAGCCACATGACTATAAAAGCCAGTTTAGATGGTGGTTTAACCTGGCCTGAGGCATATCAGGTTGAACTCAATGCCGAAAATGGTTTTGGCTACTCGTGTATGAGCATGGTCGATAATCAGACCATAGGTATTGTTTACGAGGGTGTAAAAGAACTTTATTTTCAAAAAATTCCGGTATCAGACATTTTTGGACCATTGGTTAAGTAAATAAGGATGAGAAGTCTGGGCGTCAAATATAAATCAGTGAAAATGGCTTGTTTGGTGGCACTTTTCATGTTGTTACAGAATTTTCATGGACATTGCAATTCGTTTGATGCTCCGGCTTTGATTCCGATGCCTCAGAAAATTGTCTGGGATAAATTCCACTTTAAAATTGAAGGCAACGAATCGCGAATGGTTCGCCGGATTGTAGCTAATCTTCCTGAAGTTCCAATCAATCAGGAAGAAGCCTACACCCTTAAAGTTGATGCTGATTCATTGGTATTAAAGGCTAAAACAGCAAAAGGATTATTTCGTGGAGAGCAAACCATCCGGCAACTGACTTTTACCGAAAATGGACAGCAGTTCGTTGCAGGTTGTGAAATTACCGACTGGCCTGCTTTTCAGGTTCGCGGGTTTATGCAGGATGTTGGCCGCAATTTTATGTCGCTGCTCCTACTGAAAGAGCAGATTGATGTGATAGCCGCATACAAATTCAATGTGTTTCACTTGCATTTGACCGATAATCCGGGATGGCGGTTGGAAAGTAAAAAATATCCGCAGCTGAATGCCGCATTTGCAATGACCCGCCGACCAGGGAAATATTACTCTCAGGAAGAATTTATCGAATTGGTAAATTATTGCAATGATCGGTTTATCACACTCATTCCTGAACTGGATATTCCCGGACACTGCGAGGCATTCCGAAAGGCTTTTGCAATTGATTCGATGAGCGATTCGCGTGTAAAACCAATCTTGCTTGATCTGATTGATGAGCTTTGCAGTCTGGTTCCAAAAGAGAAAATGTCCTACATCCATTTAGGAACCGATGAGGTTTGGACAAAAAATGAACGACCTGCCCCCGGGCTTCTGGATGCTTTGGTTAAACGTGTGAAGCAAAACGGCAGAGAAGTGATTGTTTGGCGTCCAGGGCAGCAGATTGATACAGATAAAACTTCAATCACGCAATTATGGTCGTCGAATGGAAAACCAAAAGCTGGTCACCGTTATCTGGATTCACGGTTGAATTACCTGAATCATCTTGACCCCCTGGCTGGAGTGGCACAACTCTATTTCGACCGGATCTGCGGAGCATCTCAAAGCGATTCACTTCGTTTGGGAGGAATACTCTGTTGCTGGAATGACAACAATGTGGATGACGAATACAATATTTTACGGCAGAATCCGGTTTATCCCGGAATGCTCACTTACAGCGAGACTTCATGGAAAGGCCAGCTGCTTGACATTGGCGAAAAATATCTGGCCAAATTGCCTGCGCATGATGATCCGCTTTTTAAGGAATTTCAGGAGTTTGAAAGCCGGTTGGTTCGGCATCGCGACCTGTATTTCCAGGGAAAACCATTCCCATATGTCAGGCAGGCAGATATTTCCTGGAAAATCTTCGGCCCGTTTGACCACAAAGGAGAAGTTGACCACAACTTTAAAGGCGAGGAAGCTTTTGAAAAAAATATACCGTTTGAATACCGGAATTATGCTTTTTTAGGTCCGGTTTATGGCGGAACCATTCATGTCAGGCATTTTTTCGGATTTCCGTCATGGATTTCGGAAAAGCAGGGAACCATATTTGCAACAACCAAAATTTGGTCGCCAATCGATCAGCAGGTTGGGTGCTGGATAGGATTTCACGATTGGTCGCGCTCCGGCGGAAGGCGTGGCGGACCATTCCCCGAACAGGGACAATGGCACAACACCAACCCTAAAGTTTGGCTAAACCGAGAACTGATTGAACCGCCGATATGGAAGAATCCCGGACTCGCTGAAAAAACGGAGGAAGTGCCGTTCACTGATGAGAATTATTTTTTTCGCGAACCTACCGGCATTTTCCTGAAAAAAGGCTGGAACGAGGTTTTGTTGAAAGTTCCACAGGGAGGGACGTCGTGGAAGTGGATGTTCACGTTTGTTCCGGTTCAACAGGATGGAGTGAATGTGCGCGAAGTTTCAGGATTAAAATACAGTGTTGATAACGAAAAATAAACGAATTAAATAGTTGAACAATGGAAAGGTTTGAAGGATTAATTGCAGCACCTTTTACTCCAATGGATGTGAACGGTGAAGTAGTATACAATCAGGTTAGTGTTTATTACGATTTTCTGGAAAAGAACAAGGTGGTAGGTGCGTTTATCAATGGCTCGACCGGCGAGGGCGTTTCGCTTTCGCAAAAGGAAAAAATGAAACTGGTTGAGGCCTGGACTGCCAAATCGAAGGTACAGAAATCGGTAAAAGTGATTACACTTGTTGGCGGAACATCATACAAAGAATGCATCGAAAATGCGCAACATGCTGCCGAATGTGGCGTTGATGCCATCGCTTTGCTTGCTCCCTATTATTTCAAGCCTGCCGGAGCCAAACAGCTAGCTGAGTTTGTTGCGCTGGTGGCCGCTTCGGTTCCGCAAACGCCAGTGTATTTTTATCACATCCCGGTTTTAAGCGGATGCTATGTGAGCATGTACGATTTCTTGC
>JAJZSZ010000121.1 GCA_021849365.1 Bacteroidota bacterium
GGTCTTTTTTATCCCAGATATTCAGAAAAACCTCCTGAACAATCTCTTCCGCTTCAGCTGTGTTGGCAATGAATTTGTTGGCAAAACCACATAAACGGACATAGTATCTCCGAAAAATTAATTCGAATTCCTGTTCTTCGTTTAATTGTTGTTTGCTAGATTTCACTCTGTTGGTTTTGGATGGCAAATATAAAACTTCCTAAACAGAAAATCAGGTTTAAATTGATATGCCAGTTACTTGAATAACTGAATTTGGGCGGTGCTGTCGCTTTTTAGTATTCAGGAATAACGCAATGACAACGAGTTTGGTAGAATGTTTTTTTAGAACAGAAGACAAATTCTGGTGTTTGTTTTTGTTCCTGAAAATCGTTTTACTTTATTGTGTAACAATATTTTATTATCTATGGTGCATTAAACCAAGGTGTTTAAGTCAAGTCAAAAAAACATTTAAAATCAAAACCATTACCTTTAAAACCAAAGTAATATGAGAAAATCATCGTTCTTCTTGTTTATCTGTTATTGCTTCTTTTTAAACTTAAGTGGCGCTCATGCTCAGTTAAAATCTTCCGATTTTACTTCGAACTGGCCCGAATGGCGGGGCTTGTATAACACGGGCGCTGTCAATGGCGGCAACACTCCGGTTGAATTCAGTGAAACCAAAAATGTGAAGTGGAAAATCGAAATTCCGGGGAAAGGACATGCCACCCCAATCGTTTGGGGAAATCAGATCATCGTCCAAACGGCTGTTCCAACAGATAAAAAGGTGACAAAGGCGGATGCCGGGCAAGCAAATCAGATGGCCCCCAATCAAACCGATCTGATTCACCAATTCACGGTTATTTCAATTGACAAAACTTCAGGTAAAATCAACTGGAAAACAATAGTGAAAGAAGAAGCGCCGCAGGAACGCACCCACGAACTGGGTAGCTGGGCATCGAACTCGCCTGTTACCGATGGTGAAAATATTTACGCTTTCTTTGGTTCGCGCGGGTTGTATTGTCTCGATATGAAAGGAAATGTAAAATGGAGCCGCAACTTCGGTCAAATGGAGATTGTTGCCAGTTTTGGCGAGGGTAGTACTCCTGCAGTATATGGCGATAAAGTTTTTGTGCAATGGGACCATCAGCAAAAGTCTTATTTATATGCGCTTGACAAGAAAACCGGCAAAGATGTTTGGACGGCTGAACGCGAAGAAATTACCTCGTGGGCAACTCCGCTGGTCGTTGAAGTAAACGGAAAGGCACAGCTTATAACCAGTGCTACCAATAAAGTGCGCAGTTACGATGCCGAAACCGGCAAAGTTATTTGGGAATGTACCGGAATGACGAGAAATGTTATCCCAAACCCGATGTATGCCGATGGAATTTTATACCTGATGAGTGGTTTCCGCGGAAACGCCGTCAAAGCGGTTGACCTTGCCAAAGCACAGGGTGATATCACCGGAACTCCTGCAATTTTATGGGAATATAATCAGGACGCTTCGTACACCCCAAGTCCGGTAGTAATGGATGGTAAATTGTATTTTCTGAAAGAGAACAAAGGAATAATAACTTGTTTGGACGCAAAAACCGGAAAGCCATTTTACAGTAACCAGAAAATTGATGGAATTACCAATATTTTCTCGTCGCCAACCGGAAATAAGGACAAAATTTATGTGGCTGCAACCAACCAGGTGAGTGTACTAAAAGCCGGATCTGAATTTTCAGTCTTGGCTACCAACAAACTTGACGAGACTTTTGAAGCTTCGCCGGTTATTGTTGGGAATGACTTATTTTTGCGCGGTGCAAAATATTTGTACTGTATCTCAGAAAAATAGAAAGGCCCCAGATTAGAAATAAAGCGGTTGCACTGAAGTTAAATGCAACCGCTTTCTTTTTATTAATTGATTGGTTTTATCAAAATTGCTTGTCCACCCGATGCCTGAAGTTTGACATTCAGCACAGTTTTTGAATCCACTTTTTGTTTCTCAATGCCCACATGCGTGCGGGTTTTCACTTTCGGGTCGTCGAAATAAAGAGTAGCTTCATACCTCTTACCCGATTCCAGAAAATCGAGCGGCACGTTTAGCTCGCGTGCTTCGGTATTGGTGATGCAGCCTACAAACCAGTTATCCCGATTCCGACGGGCAACCGTGATGTACTTGCCGATTTCGCCATTCAGCACTTTGGTATCGTTCCATGTTGTTGGCAATATATCCCAGAATGCCAGCTCCGGCTCGTTTTGGAAATCGTCGGGTTTGTCGTACCAATACATGTATTGCAGCGGACTGTAATAAACCACCGGTAGGGCCAGTTGGTGTGCCGATGTATTCTTGATGTGACGATCGGGATGCCCCAATTCTTTCCGGTAAAAATAGCAGAATGTATAATCGGCAGCCCCGGCAACAAAGCGGGTAAACGGCAAAACGGTATTGTTAACTGCATCGGGCATTTCCTCATTTCCACGAACACCTTCCTGGGTCATCAGGTTGGGGTAAGTGCGGCTGAAGCCAGTCGGGCGGTATTCATCGTGAATGTCAACCATCAAATGGTATTTGGCACATTTTTTTACAGCCTCGTGCAGCCATGTTGTCCAGCGATGCGACCCCACCTGCACAAACCCGAATTTGACACCGGCAACGCCCCATTTTTCGTAAAGTGGCAAAATGGTATCGAGCTGTGCCGCTAAAGCGCGTTGGTTCACATATAAAAACACTCCAATTCCTTTCGATTTTGCATATCGGATCGCTTCCTGAAGATCGAGATCGCCTTTCGGGTTTCGGCGTGGATCGACGGTCACCGTAGTGGCATCGGCTGTGTAATCATTTTCAAAACCGTACCAACCTGCATCGAAATGAATGTACTTAATGTTGTGCACCACTGCGAAATCGACGAGTTTCTTTGCACCTGAAGTCGATAAAGTTGTCTCGCGCATGACTTGTCCAGGCTTTATCCATGATGGATCAGCAATTTGGCAGGGCGGATTCAGATTCATGATCAGGTCATTGTTGGCCAGTAAATCACCTGCTTTTTCGGCAACCATAATTACCCGCCACGGCGAGCTGAAAGGCGCAATTTCATCCACGTCGCCATAAATCGACGTCAGGATAGAGTTTTCTTTATCCGGATTTAGCCTGAATTTGGTACGTGAATAGTTTGTCATTTGAGCTTCAGCAAGGCTGACAAACAATCCGTTGGAAAGTTCGAGTGTGAGCGGGCGGTCCGATTCGTCGGGCCAGTTTTTCAGGGACATTAATTGGTGCAGCGATTGAGCGCGTGCGGTAAACCACGCTTTGGTGTTTTCCTGAAAGTTGAATTCGGTCGATTCTCCGGTAATGTGGAGGTATGGCCCGCCGTTTTCATTCGTGGCAAACTTGTATCTAAAGGCAATGCCTGAATCATATGCTCTTACAATCAACTGAAGAACCGGAAACTTCCGCCCTTCAGGGGTAATAGAAATAACCGATTCGTTGTAATTATCTTGAACCCGATCGCGTTCGCCATAAATCGGAGTCCAGGTTGTATCGTGTGACTGAACCGGCGAAGATTCTGCAACCAGTTGTTTATTCCAGTTGTCACCATTGCAACTGATCCCTAATTTGGATAACCCTACAACGGACTGATTCCCGAATTTAACGGCATAAAAGAGACCATCTTCATTTCCATTTTTATATTGGATTGTGAAGGAAATCTTCTGATTGGGCGACTGGATTTCCAGGACTGGATCAGCCTTTACCAGAAAGGCATTTAGGATGAAGATGCATACGATTATTGTCTTCAAAGGAGCTTTCATTATTGTTGGTTTAGGGTTTATTAGTCGGGCAATTTTACGAATTATTTCAGGATGAATTCCCGTCGTTTGCGAATTCGCAAATAAAAATCCCTCCTGAATTAATTTCAGGAGGGATTTTTATTTGGATAAAGTCTAAAATTCGAGAGTTGGAGAAATGTCTTCCTTGGAAGTAATAAGCTTCGGAATCTGGAGATTCGTTCCAAACTGCTTGTTCAGTTTTTCAATGAAATAAGCAGAAAGAAAAGGCGATTCCACTTCGATGTTTTGGTGGACAAAGAAATAAATGTCACGAATTCCCTGATCGACCCAGATTTTCAGTCGGTTCGCCCAATCGTCTAAACGTTCGCGGTCGCTTTGGGGGTTATTGGCGCCCACGTACCGCACAAACACTTTGGGCGTGGTCAGGCGCATGTGCAGCAGATCGCGTCGTCCGGCGGTATCTACCACAATATTGCTCACTCCTTGTTTCTCGAATAGCGTGTAAACTTCTTCTGAAATACCTTTGTCGTTAAACCATTCGGTGTTGCGCAACTCAACGGCTAACGGAATGGCTTTCGGGAAATTTTCGATAAAACTGACCAGCCGGTCGTAGTTCTTATACTTGAAATTGTCGTGCAACTGCAGGAAAACCATTCCCAGCCGGTCTTCGAAATTGCTGATGTTGTCGCAATATTCGGTGGTGAGCGATTGTACATCGTTTAAGCGGCGCATGTGGCTGATGCTTTGGGTGATTTTTGGGAAAAAGCGAAAATGTTCCGGAGTTTTTTCACGCCAGGTAATTACCTGTTGGCGGCTGGGCATATTGTAAAACGTGGCATTCAGCTCAATCGAATTAAATTGAGTAGAATAATAAGTCAACTCGTCTTTGGTGCCGCGCGGATAAAAATTTTTCAGGTCGGTCTTGTTCCACTTGGCGCATCCAACATAAATCGAGAGCGGTTTCGATTTATCGTTTTGTTTAAGGATGTCAAAGGTTCGCGGATCGTCTTCCGGTAGCCGAAAATCAATCAACTCAGGGTTTTCGCTTTGTCCGAATTTCATATTAGTGGATTAAATTTTGAGTGAATCAAGGTATAATCATTTTCGGAATAAAAAACCAGCAAGGACGATACTTGTTCAGAAATAAGGCTAAGTTTTATTTTCCCCGTTTCCGGTATTCATTGGGCGACATGCCCATTACTTTTCGGAAAACCCGTGAGAAATAAAACTGGTCGTCAAATCCCATTTCGCGCGAAACATCGGCAATGCTCCAGCCCGAATTGTCGATCAGGCGACAGGCGCGCTGAATTTTCAACTGGATGAAATAATCGATAGGCGAATGGCCGGTACGGTTCACAAATAGCCGCGAAAAATGGGAGGCAGACAAACCTGTTTCTGCTGCAATCTCTTCCAGTTTTAGCTTTTTAGTCAGGTTTTCGAGCATAAAATTGATGCTTTGTGCCACTATATCTTTTTCTCCCGATTCCTTAATCAGCCGGAACTGGCTCAAATGGGTAAACGAAGCCAGCAAATGAGGCAGACATTGGTTCACATATTCGAGTGTTTCGGTGCTGAATCCACGATCGAGGTTGCGGAAAATTTCTGAGAAGAGTTCGATCCGGTCGTTGACTCGCGATGTTTTGGTACGTTCAATGGATACCACTTGTCCGCCAAATCGCGCATAAGCATCCGATTTGCTTCCTGCGAAGTGAATCCAGTAGATCGACCACGGATTTTGCACGTCCGACCGGTACGAATGTGGTATTCCGGCTGGTATGATAAAAAACTGGTCGGAACCAATGGCTTGCACAGCTTCTTTTGTACGGATTTCTCCCTGCCCTTCAACGCAGTAAATCAATATTAACTGATCGCTCCCGTTCGGCCTTTCCCTGAAATGGTGGCGGGCCTGTGGATAATAACCAATATCGGTAATGTGCAAATCAGCAATCAGAGGATTGGTATTTACCAACGCTAATATGCGTTCGGGTATCACAAAACTGATTTGCCCCGGGAAACCGTCTTTTTTCTTCATGCTTAAAGCTGAATGATTAATGTTGCTGTCCGAAAACTTTTCCCAAAAATAGTTTCAATTCTTTATATATAAGGTTTTTAGTTCAAAATATTTTGAGTTTGATATGTGATAAGATAATCCATGAATTCGCAAAATATTTCATTCTTTATGACTGAATTTAGCCTTACATTTGGATAAACTAAATTCTAAACTTGTGAGCAAATCAACTTTCAACCGGCAATTTATTTTAGGTATTACGCTGGTTTCGGCCATGGGCGGACTACTCTTCGGGTACGACTGGGTAGTGATTGGTGGCGCCAAACCATTTTACGAACGATTTTTCGATATCACCAATTCTCCTTACCTACAAGGCTGGGCCATGAGCAGCGCGTTGATTGGATGTTTGATTGGCGCTTTGGTGTCGGGTTACCTTACTGACCGGTTGGGTCGCAAAATGCCATTAATTACTGCTGCAGCACTTTTTAGCATTGCCGCCATTGGCACCGGGGCAGTCAATAATTTTACCTTGTTTATTGTTTTTCGCCTGATTGGCGGATTGGGCATCGGTCTGGCATCGGCTATCTCGCCCATGTACATTGCCGAAATATCGCCGGCCTCCATGCGCGGGCGTTTGGTTTCAGTAAACCAGCTGACCATCGTTTTGGGAATTCTGGCCGCACAAATTACCAATTACCTCATTGCCGAGGCCGTTCCGGCAGGCTCTACCGATGATTTTATCCTGAATTCGTGGAACGGTCAGTCGGGCTGGCGCTGGATGTTCTGGGCAGGAACCGTTCCGGCATTGCTGTTTTTTGTGTTGTCGTTTTTTATTCCCGAAAGTCCGCGTTTTCTGGCTAAATCCGGAAAATCAGATTCGGCTTTTTCAATTCTGAAACGAATTGGAGGAGAGGCCTACGCCCTTCAGGAGCAAAAAGAAATTACGGAAACTTTGCAAGGAACCGACTCGAAAATTGACTGGAAAGCCTTACGCTCTAAGAAAGTTCGTCCAGTGCTGATTTTGGGTATTGTGTTGGCAGTTTTTCAGCAATGGTGCGGCATCAATGTGATATTTAATTATGCCGATGAGATATTTACCTCGGCAGGATATTCGGTGGGCGATATGCTTTTCAATATCGTGATAACCGGAACGGTGAACCTTATTTTTACCCTTGCAGCAATGCGCGTGGTGGATAGCTGGGGCCGCCGGAAACTAATGTTGCTCGGCTCAAGCGGACTGGCAATTATTTATCTGGCGCTCGGAACCAGTTATTTCTTCGAACTAAAAGGCTTGGCCATTTTGGTTTTGGTGATGGTTGCAATTGCTACTTATGCTATGACTTTGGCACCGATTACCTGGGTGGTTTTATCCGAGATTTTTCCGAACAGTGTGCGTGGCGCAGCTATGGCCATTGCTACAACAGCCTTGTGGATAGCTTGTTTCGTACTCACTTACACATTCCCGATATTAAATAAACTGCTGAATGCCAGCGGAACATTCTGGCTTTACGCATTTATTTGCCTGTCGGGCTTTTTGTTTATCCTGAAAAAACTTCCTGAGACAAAAGGCAAAAGTCTGGAAGAAATTGAAAAAATGTAGCGCTGCCCAACAGGAACAAAAGAAACTTTAGAAACCACAGAAACTTTATATTTATGAAATACTACATTATTTACATTGCACTTTTTTCACTACTATTTGCTTGTCAAAAGCCTGCTGTTCAGCAAAAAATCGATCTTGCTGGAGAGTGGAAATTTGCCATCGATTCGCTCGATAAGGGAATTTCCGAGAAATGGTTCGATCAGGAATTAGCTGAGAAAGTTACTTTGCCTGGTTCGATGACAACGAATGGAAAGGGAAATGACATCACGCTGAAAACCCCGTGGACCGGACAAATTGTTGATAGTTCCTATTTCAAAAAGCCCGAATATGCGAAATTTAGGCAGCCCGGGAATATCAAAATTCCATTTTGGCTGCAGCCGGTGAAATATTACAAAGGCGCTGCCTGGTATCAAAAAGAAATAACTATTCCTGAAGATTGGAACGGACAATTCATCGGCTTGTTTTTAGAGCGCTGCCACTGGGAAAGCCGCTTGTGGGTTGATGACAAGGAAGTGGGCATGCAAAACTCGCTGGGAACTCCACATAAATACGACCTGACGAAATTTTTAGCTCCCGGGAAACACCGACTTAGCCTTTGCGTTGACAACCGGGTAAAAGACATCGATCCGGGAATTAATTCGCACAGCATTTCTGATCACACGCAAAGCAACTGGAATGGACTGGTCGGGCAACTGTATCTGGAGGCCCGTCCACTTGTACATATTCAGAATGTGCAGGTATATCCTGAAATTCAGAAGAAAAAGATAGCGGTTAATGTCAAAGTAGCCAATCCAACAGGAAAAAAAGCTCTGATACACCTCACATTGGCGGTTGGCGAAAAGTCAAGATTTGATTTGACTAATTATGAACTAAAAGCTGACGGAGAGGTGATTGACTTTAAACTGTACATGGGAAAAGAAGCGAAACTTTGGAATGAGTTTCATCCGGATTTATACAAACTTGAAACAACGCTGACGGATAAAACCACAGGGGAGACCGATCGTGAGGAAACTACATTTGGTTTGCGCGAATTTAAAACTTCAGGTAAACACATTTTGATTAACGGGCAGCCCACCTTTTTGCGCGGAACACTGGAATGTGCCATCTTTCCGAAAACCGGTTACCCGGCAACCGATTTAACTGAATGGCTGCGCATTTTTAATGTGGCCCGCGCGCATGGGTTGAACCATTTCCGTTTCCACTCGTGGTGCCCGCCACAAGCCGCTTTCGATGCAGCCGATCAGCTTGGTTTTTACCTGCACGTGGAATGTTCGTCGTGGGCCAACCAGTTAACTACGATTGGCGACGGAAAACCATTTGATAAATACCTGTATGAAGAGAGCCAGCGCATGATCGACGAGTACGGCAATCATCCTTCGTTTTGCATGATGGTTTACGGAAATGAGCCAGCCGGTAAAAATCAGGGTCCATTCCTTACCGATTTTATCAATTTTTGGAAAAGTAAAGATAATCGTCGCATTTATACTTCCGGTGCAGGCTGGCCAAATCTTCCGGCAAATGATTACCTCAGCGATTCGGAGCCCCGCATTCAACATTGGGGACAAGGCTTGGGCAGCATCATCAATGCGCAGGCACCGAATACCGAATACGATTGGTCGGCCTACATTAATAAGTTCTCGCAGCCGATGGTTAGTCATGAAATCGGTCAATGGTGTGTTTACCCGAATTT
The DNA here is from genome assembly GCA_021849365.1 of Bacteroidota bacterium. Taxonomy (GTDB): domain Bacteria; phylum Bacteroidota; class Bacteroidia; order Bacteroidales; family Prolixibacteraceae; genus Aquipluma. The sequence continues at coordinate 9,049 of JAJZSZ010000121.1, forward strand.
CAAGGAAATTGCGAAATATGATGGCGTACTGAAAGCTAAAAATTTCGAGCTGTTTCAGGAAACACTGAAAGATCATGGAATGGCGCAGCTGGCCGACAGCTTTTTGCTGGCTTCCGGAAAATTGCAGGCGCTGTGTTACAAAGCCGACATTGAAGCCGCTTTGCGAACCAAGGATTTTGGAGGTTTCCAGTTGCTCGATTTACACGACTTCCCCGGGCAGGGATCGGCCCTGGTTGGCGTTCTCGATCCGTTCTGGGGCGAAAAAGGATACATCAGTCCGGCCGAATATAACCGCTTTTGCAACTCAACGGTTCCGCTGGCACGCATTAAAAAGCTGATTTATACCAACAACGAAACCTTTGAAGCTGCTATTGAAGTGGCACATTATGGCGATGAACCAATCTCTGCATGTATTCCCGAATGGAGAATTTCTGACAATACCGGAAAATTGATTCAGTCAGGAAGGCTTCCTCAAACCAACATTCCGGTGGGCAATGGTTTCAAGATCGGAAGTGTTTCTTTCCCCCTTGCAGCAATTACAAATCCTGAAAAGCTGATTCTGGAAGTTTCTGTTAGCGGGAAAAGCAATAGCTGGGATTTCTGGGTGTATCCGGCTAAAAAGGAAATCATTTCAGGAGAAGAAAAGATTCGCGTGGTGCAAAAACTGGATGCTGCCACGCAAAAATTTCTTCAGGATGGGGGAACCGTTTTGCTTAACCTGAAAAAAGGATCGCTTTCGAAAGAGATGGGTGGCGATATCCCGATTGGTTTTTCCAGCATTTTCTGGAACACGGCCTGGACCAACGGACAAGCGCCGCACACATTGGGCATTCTGGTCAATCCAAATCATCCAGCATTAGCCGAATTCCCTACCGAATACCACAGTAATTATCAGTGGTGGGATGCCATGAGCCATTCAGGAGCCATTAACCTGACGACTTTCCCGGCAAACCTAAATCCAGTTGTTCGGGTAATCGACGACTGGTTTACCAACCGTCCGCTGGCTTTGATCGTGGAAGGTAAGGTGGGCAAGGGCAAAATCCTGATTTCAGGGATCGACTTGGCTACCGATCTGGACAAGCGCCCCGAAGCGCAACAACTGCTGTTGAGTCTTAAAAAATATATGGTTGGAGAGAAATTTAATCCGAAAGTGGAGATTCCGTTAGCACAGATTAATAAACTTCAAGACTAAAAAAATGAAGAAGATTTATGGACTGGGTTTGTTGTTGCTCCTTATTCTGGCGGGATGCAAGCAAAATGAGGTTATTACCGTCAATATTGCCGATTTTGGACTTCGGCCCAATTCAAAAGAAAATGCAGTTCCGGTAGTTATTCAGGCATTGGAACGTTGCAAAAAGCACGATAGGTCAGTTCTTCATTTTGAGAAAGGACGTTACGATTTTTACATTACGATGGGACATACCCGAGAGTATTTTGAGTCGAATACGACCAATGATGCACCTAAAAATCTGGCAATACTGATAGACCAATGCAAGAATCTGACTTTGGAAGGGAATGGTGCTGAATTCGTTTTTCATGGCCCTATTCAACCGATAACCATTGATAACAGCGAAAATGTCAAAGTGCAAAATGTGAACATCGACTGGGATATCCCACTAACTGCACAAGGAAAAGTTTTAGCGACTTCGTCAAAAAACATCGATTTCGAAATTGATACGAAGCAGTTCCCTTATGAAATTGCTGACGGAAAATTACAGTTTGTTGGCGACGACTGGAAAGCTGAACCTTCAGGATACATGGAATATGTGGCTGACAAGCATTTGATTGCACCGCAAACCGGCGATGCCGGATGTATTCGGGGCGACCGCAGTAAACGTTCGTTTGAAGAATTAAAGCCCGGAGTTGTCCGCATGAAAGGTGAATTTACCCGAACTCCGGCAGTTGGAAATTTCCTGATTATTAGGCACAGCAAACGCGACCATACCGGTATCTTTGTTCAGGAGAGCCAAAACATAAAACTCGAAAATGTGAATGTGTACCATTGTGCCGGACTTGGTGTTTTGGCCCAGTTTACGCGTAATCTCGATTACCGGAACGTGCGCTTTATGCCCAATGCGGTAAAAAACCGTTACTTCAGCGGACACGACGATGGGTTCCAGGTTTCGAACTGTGCCGGACAGGTAAACATTAGCAATTGCGAGTTTGGCGGATTGATGGACGACCCGATTAACGTCCACGGAACCAGCGTTAAAATCATTGATAAGCTGAACGACCGGAAACTGAAATGCCGGTTTATGCACGAACAAAGCACTGGCATGACTTGGGGCCATCCGAATGATACCATTGGTTACCTCGAAAATGAAAGTATGGCAACCGTCTCGAAAGGTGTTTTAGCCAAATTTGAAAAGCTAAACCGCGACGAATTTACAGTTGAGTTTAAAGAAGCAATTCCTTCGGCAATTGAGAGTGGCGATGCTTTGGAGAATTTAAGCTGGTCGCCGTCGGTTAACATTACCAACTGTAAATTCAACAGTTGCCGTGCACGAGGATTATTGGTTTCGACGCCTGGGAAAGTAGTGATCGACAAAAATGAGTTTCAGTCGAGCGGTTCAGCTATTCTAATTGCGGGCGATGCCAACGGTTGGTACGAATCGGGTGCAGTAAACGATGTAACCATTACCAACAATATTTTTTGGGATGCCTGCATGACTTCGATGTATCAGTT
>JAJZSZ010000122.1 GCA_021849365.1 Bacteroidota bacterium
TCTGGGTAATCACGAAATGTACGCCATACTATATTATTTGCGCGATAACGAAGGGAAATTCTACAAAAAGCGTATTCCTAAATATCAGTTACAAATCAATCAGACATTAGCAGAGTTTGCTAATAACATGGATGAATTTAAAAGTCACCTGAAATGGTTTCGAACTTTACCTCTTTTCCTTGATTTTGGCGACATACGCGTAGTTCATGCCTGCTGGGATAACGAGAATATCAGGCAGCTTCAGGAAATTTTAACCGAGCCCAAAATAAGCAAAACGATATTGAGGGAGGTCGCGCTTAACGAGACTTCTTTTTCACGTAGCTTCTGGGAAACCATTAAAGGGATCGATTTTCAGGTTCCCCGAAACCTTTTGGTTTTTGATGATGATGGTCGTCCGCACCGTTCATTTCGTATGAAGTGGTGGGAAAACCCTGAAGGGAAAACGTTTAAAGATGTTTCTATTGAAAGTCGATTTGAGCTGCCACCTTATACTATTCCTCCTGAAATTGTAAAATTCAGAAATCCTTATTTGAAAAGTTACCCTATTGTTTTCTTTGGTCATTACAGTTTAGTGGATGGGCATGGAATATTAAGTGATAATGTTTGCTGTGTCGATTCCGGGGTGTCAAGATCAGGTAAATTATTGGCATACAGGTGGGATGGCGAACAGGAATTAACAGAATCGAATTTTGTGTCAGTAAATGGAGAAGTTTAATTTTGTTGATATTCAGGTAGTTGATTGATTTGCTGAGATGTCTTAAAAGTGAATAAAAATTTTTATTTGCCCTATTGCAGGGAAAGAAAGAAAGGCTATATTTGCAAAGCCTTTTGAGAAACGGATTTCAGAAGGTTTGTTCTTTAAAAGTGCTGTAAATTTTGATTAAAAACAACTTGATTTTTCGGAATTGAGTTAACAAAGAAAATACTCTGGTGCGGTAGTTCAGTCGGTTAGAATATCGGCCTGTCACGCCGAGGGTCGCGGGTTCGAGTCCCGTCCGCACCGCCCTCACAAAATTTACAACACTGATAATTGGTGCGGTAGTTCAGTCGGTTAGAATATCGGCCTGTCACGCCGAGGGTCGCGGGTTCGAGTCCCGTCCGCACCGCGAAAAAGCTTCAGGAAACTGAGGCTTTTTTTGTTATTAGCGTAGTCTTACGCTGAAAATAGAAAAGGCCGCAGTTAATGCGGCCTTTTTGTTGTGTTTATGTCTGTTCAATGAAAAAAACTCTGATAAACGGAAGGAGAAGATTCTAAACTAATTTAAAATTTCAGGACGCCATGACATAACGTGAACAATCCGCTATCAGAGTTTTATATCAATCTTTTCGACCTGTTTTGAAGGTCAAGTGATATAACAACTTAATTCGCGACTTGTTTGCTGTCGGTCGAAATGATTTGGCAGGTCTAGTTTTTAGGAAACCCAATGGTTTGTGCTAAAATAATTTTTTGTGAGGATTTAAGCTTCAGTTTTTCTTTGAGCACTTCTTTGTCTACCCAGCCTCTTACCACAGTTCCAAGTCCTTCGGAAGCACAAAAGAGATATACATTTTGAGCGATAAATCCTGTATTTGAATACGATGCTATGGGTTCTGCAGTGAAATCAGTCTGGTCGGTTTTTGAAAGATCAGCAATATAAACCAGGTTTAGCGGAGCCGAAGCTACAAAATCCTGCTTTCCGCAGAATGGCCGTAAATCCTCATTGGTTATAACTTCAAGTAAATGGCCCTTCGGAACGTATTTAAAAACTCCGTCGGATTTGAAGACATAAATGTCGATCTCCTGCTTGTTGTTCGACGATGGTGCGGTTCGTTTGTCGCTGTCTTCACGATTAATGCCCCAGGCAGCCCATAATAAATTCGATAACACTTGTTCCGGAATGTCTTTTGCTGCAAACTCGCGGGTAGAGCATCTTTTGCTCAGGGCTTCCATTAAAGGCATTCCTCCGTTCTTTACAGGTTGAGGTAAAGCTCTGGTCGTTGTTTGGGCAAAGTTCTGAAGGCTAATAAGCATCAAAAAGATGAATGTAATACCGGTTTTCATGGATCGTATTTTTAATACCGCGGAGCGGCATAGTTCAAAATATCGTCTCTCGTTATAGTTTTATCGCAAAGAATGATCAGTCGCTCAATAACATTCCTGAATTCACGTATATTTCCGGTCCAGCGCATCTTTTGCAGCTCAGCGATGGCATCTGGCTCAATCGTTTTCTTTGGAATTCCGTATTCAGTACAAATCAGGTCGATAAAGTAATCGCACAATACCGGAATATCTTCAATCCGGTCGTTCAGGTCGGGAACATGAATAAGGATTACACTCAGGCGGTGATACAAATCTTCCCTGAAATTATTCGATTCTATTTCGCGGGCCAGGTTTTTATTGGTAGCTGCCACAACGCGCACATCCACTTTAATCTGCGAATCGCCGCCCACGCGGGTAATGATGCTTTCCTGTAAAGCCCGAAGTACCTTGGCTTGTGCCGAAAGGCTCATGTCGCCAATTTCATCCAGAAAAATAGTTCCGCCAGTAGCTTGTTCAAACTTTCCTTTTCTCTGTTTTACTGCCGAAGTAAATGCTCCTTTTTCGTGTCCAAAAAGTTCACTCTCAATTAATTCGGAAGGAATTGCAGCACAGTTTACCTCGATAAACGGACCCTCGGAGCGATTGCTTTTCTCATGAAGACGGCGGGCAACCAATTCTTTACCAGTACCATTCGAGCCGGTAATCAATACACGGGCGTCGGTGGCGGCTACCCGGTCAACCATGTCTTTTACTTTTTGGATGGATGCTGAACTCCCAACAATATCGTAGCGTTTATTCACCTTCTTTCGCAGAACCTTCGTTTCGGAAATAAGCGACGATTTGTCCATCGCATTACGCAAAGTAATCAGCAGTCGGTTCAGGTCAAGTGGTTTTTCGATAAAGTCGAAAGCTCCCTTCTTAATCGATTCAACGGCGGTATCAATGTTACCGTGCCCCGAAATCATAACAACCGGGGTGTCGGGTTTAAGTTCCTCAACTTTTTGCAGCACCTCAATGCCGTCCATCCCGGGCATTTTAATGTCGCACAAGATCACATCAAAATCTTTGGATTGAATCAATTCAAGGGCTTTAAAGCCATCTTCAGCCAATTCAACGGTATATTTTTCGAACTCTAAAATATCTTTTAGGGTATTGCGAATGCTGCGTTCGTCGTCAATGACTAATACTCTCGACATGTTTTCTGTTTTTACTGGTAAATTTTGCCCGAATTTAACTGAAAATTCGTTCGTATAAAACACCTTCTCTCAACGCATAATCCGTCTGGAAAATTGTTTTGATGTTCAGTCGGTCAATAATCAGTTTGATGAATAAAACCGACGGAACGATCATCTCAATACGGATCGATTCCATTCCTTTCATTTGGGTGCGTTCAGCAGTGGTTGAATTGACCAGCTGTCGATAAAAGCGGTCGAAATCGCCGTGTTCTATTTGTTGGCTCACTCTTATTTTTGTTCCCGGATCGGTCCCATCAATTAGATCGGCAAGCGTGTCAAAAGCCCCTGAACATCCTATCAGCTGTGGAATTTCGACTTTCTCAACCCGATTCCATAGTGATTCGAGCCGTTCGTTGAACCAATTAATAATTTGACTTATTTCTTCAGCAGTGATAGGGTCGGAGGGAGGTACTAATTCAATGACACGAGCCATTCCCAACGGAAAACTTTGTTTCCATATGGGTTCGCCATGTTCAGTAAGGATAAATTCATTGCTGCCTCCGCCAATGTCGAGAATCATTGAATGATTTTCGATTTTACCGAAAGCCAGCTTTACCCCTTTAAAAATCAATTCAGCTTCTTTTTCTCCTGAAATGATGCTCAAATCTAGCCCTGTCGAGTCCTTTATTTGCTGAGTGAACCAATCCTTATTGATGGCTTCGCGGATAGCAGAGGTTGCAATAATTACAACTTCGTCTACCCCGTAATGGTTAATTCTGTCCTGATGTTTTTTTATTGCCAATGTAGCACGGACAAGCCCCTCATTAGTAAGCAGATCCTTATTTATGCCGCCTTTTCCCAGCTTTACCACTTCTTTGCCCTGATACAGAATTTGGTGCGATTTATTGGTGTATTCGGCTATCAGAAGGTTGCAGGTGTTTGTCCCGAGATCGATAACGGCAAACTTTTTTTTCATGAATAATAATGAAGTTTTTTATTCGGATTTTTCTATTACTGTAAATATACTGAACGTGTTGACTTTATTGAAGAAAGCAAATAAATATTCTGATTTAAGTGTTAACTTAGTTAATGTCAATGATATCTTCTTTTATATCCTTCTGTCTGCGAAAGCTTCCGTGTCAATACTGACTTTTTATAATTTCTCTTTTGGCTGAAAAATGAAAAAGTTTCTGAAAATTGGAACCTTTATCCTGGTTTCTCTGGTCGTGTTTATTCTGGCATTTGTTTATATCAGTTATAACACATGGTCTCCGGGAGAAGTAAAAGCAACTGTTGATCCGTCAGCGTTGACCTATTATCAAAATTCGTATGCAGAATGCCGGGAGTCGTTTAGGAAACTTGCTGAAGAAATGATATTTAAATTCGACAGCGTTGAAGTTTTTCCAATTCGGGTAAACAGCAGAACAGACAATGATTTGACTATTGATGTTTGTTATATACCTGCACAGAAAGAAAAATCAAATTTGTTAATTCTTTCGTCAGGCAGTCATGGGGTGGAGGGATTTGTTGGAAGTGCAGTTCAGCAAATGGTAATGAAAGAACTTTTGAATAAAGAACTGGTTGCCGAAACCGGGGTTTTGTTCATTCATGCGATTAATCCCTATGGTTTTAGGAACTTCAGGCGGGTATCGGAGAATAATATCGATCTAAACCGGAATTTTGAGGTCGCCACTGATTTATTTTCATTGAAGAATCAGGGCTATTCCGATTTATATGGTTTTCTAAATCCGGAAGGGAAAGCAAATCCGGAGAGTTTGAAGAACCGTTTCTTTCTGCTTGCAGCCTTACATAAATTAGTAAAGGAATCTAAGAAGTCGTTGCGGCAAGCCATAATGCAGGGGCAGTATCAATACGAACAGGGCTTGTATTATGGTGGCCAGAGTTTTGAACCTCAGGTGAGCTTAATAGCGCCTGTGTTAAAACACTACTCCGGGAATTATAGAAAGATAATGGATATTGATTTGCACTCCGGGTACGGTGAGTTGGGGGTTTTGCACCTATTCCCCGATCCGGTTAAAGATGTTAAGGTCAAAACAGCTGTTGAACAGGTTTTTGCCGGACACCGGATTGATTGGGGCGATTCGGATGATTTTTATACGACTTATGGCGGGTTTTCCGATTATATCGGAAAGTTACTTCCTGATAAATTTTACATGCCAATGGTTTTTGAATTTGGGACTCTCAATAGCCAGACAACTATAGGAATTCTGCATTCTCTTCAGAATATGATATTGGAAAATCAGGGCGTCCATTACGGGTATTCATCAGACTGGACTAAGGAAGAGATTTTTATGAATTTCAGAGAAATGTATTGTCCGTCCTCTCTGGCGTGGCGCTCCAAAGCTATTAATGATTCCCGGTACATGATGGAAACAGTATTCCGGAATTTCTAGAACTTCGTGAAACAAAAAAAGCCGGTAAAAACCGGCCTTTCAGTGTAGAATATTAATCAGATAAACTAAAATAAACCATCGATTGACAAATAGCGTTCGCCTGTATCGTACGAGAACGTTAATATTTTGGAACCAGCTGGCAATTCAGCAATCTTTTTTGCTACAGCTGCAAGTGATGCTCCCGATGAAATACCGATAAATAATCCTTCTTCTTTGGCTGCACGGCGTGCATAATCGAAAGCTTCGTCTTTTGAAACCTGGATTACTCCATCGAGGAATTCTTTTTTCAGGTTGACAGGGATAAATCCGGCTCCTATTCCCTGAATTGGGTGAGGTCCCGGGTTTCCACCGCTGATTACTGGCGACAGTTCTGGTTCGACGGCAAAAGTCTTCAGATTCGGAAATTTTTGTTTCAGCACTTCGCTAACACCCGAGATATGTCCGCCAGTTCCAACACCGGTGATCAAATAATCAAGCCCATCCGGAAAATCAGCAAGTATTTCCTGAGCAGTGCGTTGTTTATGAGCTTCAATGTTAGCTGCATTGTCAAACTGAGATGGAATCCAGGCATCAGGATTTCCGGCGGCCAGTTCGTTGGCTTTGGCAATGGCGCCTTTCATTCCGAGTTCACGCGGAGTAAGAACAAGTTCGGCGCCATAGGCTGTCAAAATGCGGCGGCGCTCGACACTCATCGATTCAGGCATCACCAGAATCAGCTTATATTTTTTCACTGCAGCAACAAGCGCAAGGCCAATTCCGGTGTTCCCTGATGTAGGTTCAATCAGTACACTGCCGGTTCTCAGAATCCCTTTGGCTTCGGCATCTTCAACCATCGAAAGGGCAATACGGTCTTTAATGCTTCCTCCAGGGTTTGTCTTTTCAAGCTTTGTATAAACTTCATATCCTTCAGGATACAAATTGTTGATACGAACCACTGGACTGTTACCAATGGTTTCCAGGACGTTGTTTACTTTCATATTGTTTTTTTTAGGGTTATAAACAAAAAAAGCCTTCCGGTGTTCGGAAGGCTTCGATATTATTTAATCTCTTTTATTATTTCAAATACTTATTGAAAACATACCTTCCCCAATCTGTTTGGTACAGCAACACATACACATATAGAAAGAGTTTGTTTTCATTTTTTATTTCGAATTGTGTTTGCAAGTATAAGAAAAAAATTAAACAAAATACATTTTTGTCTTTTATTTTTAATTTTTATAGAATAACCATTTAATAATTTCTTTAAGCGTCACTTTTTTCCCGTACATCAAAATGCCGGTACGGTATATTTTCCCCGCCATCCAAATGGTTCCAAAGATTGTTGCCAGCAAAATGGTCATCGAAAGAACAATCTGCCATACAGGTATTCCAAATGGGATGCGCACCATCATGGTAACTGGAGATGTGAGCGGAATCATCGAGGCCCAGAAAGCCAGCGGACCCTCTGGATTTTTGGCTACCGCAAAAAGAATAATAATAGAGAAAATGAGTGGCATGGTCACCGGGAACATCATTTGCTGGGCATCTTCGTCGCTATCCACGGCAGATCCAATAGCTCCCAAAAGTGAGGCATAAAGAATGAACCCGCAAATAAAATAGAACATTAATGCCAGCACAATCAGGGTGATATTCAGGTTTCCGATCATTCCAATGATTTCAACAACTTTGTTTTGAGTTTCGGGCGAACTTGCAGCCATTTGAGTTACTTCCTGCCCCGACATGATGTTTTGTGACTGGACAGCTGCCTGCGGAGCCTTAGATCCGGAAAAAGTAGACACCCCACTGGCAATGCAAACAATTAACACAATCCATATGGCAATTTGGGTGAGGCCAACCAACCCGATTCCGACAACTTTACCAAAGAGCAGTTGAAACGGTTTTACCGACGAGATAATGACTTCGACAATGCGGTTTTGTTTCTCTTCCATCACTCCACGCATTACCATTACGCCGTACATAAACACAAACATGTAAATAATGAAGCCTGAGATATAACCAATGGCCATAGCAATTTCGGTTGAGCTTTTTACAGCTTTACCTTCTTCGCCCAGTTTAATGGTTTCTACAACAATATTTGTTTTGGTGGCTGCCAGTTTCTTTTCGAGGTCGGGAACTCCAATTTCGTCGATCACCTGTTTTTTCTTTTCGCCTTCAATGATATTTTCAATTCGGTTGGTAATCTGGTTTTTAACATCAAAGGTTACCTGCTTGTCCGAGATCATTATTGCCCGGCTGGTAGTCAGAATATTGGAGGGAATATGCAGTATAGCGTAGTATTTCCCCGATTTGAAATTCTTGCTTAGTTCCTGAAATTCCTGTTCAGGAATGTAGTGATATTTGGTGAATTGATTGCTTTCGAGTCGGTTAAGTATCAGTCCTGTTGGATCGTAAACCGCAATGGTGCGTTCTTCTTTATCGTCCATCATGGCCAGATAAGTAGGCAGAATGGTCAATGCAGCCATCATCAGCGGAACCAGGAGCGTCATAATAATGAACGATTTTTTCTTAACCCGGGTCAGGTATTCGCGTTTGAGAATGAGTATTGATTTATTCATGACTATTTCTTGGTTTGGCGGTTATTTTCTTCTACAACACGGATAAATACATCGTTCATACTCGGAATGGTTTCTTTGAACGATACGATTTCGAACTGATCCATCAGTATTTTCAGCAGGTCGTTATTCGAGTTGCCATTCAGAAATCTGATTTTCAGTTGTTTCAGATGTGAGTTGGTGTCATGCTCGAGAATATCGAAATGGCTCCCAAGTTTTATCTGAAGATTGGGTGATTCGCCCTTGTAAGTAATCTCGAATGTGTTGCTTTTGAACCGTTCCTTAACCTCGTCGATTTGTCCGTCGAGTATCTTTTTCGATTGGTTTATCAGCGCAATGTGGTCACAGATTTCTTCAACCGACGACATGTTGTGTGTCGAAAAAATGATGGTGGTTCCTTTCTTTTTCAATTCCAGAATTTCGTTTTTCAGCAAGTTGGCATTGATCGGGTCGAATCCGCTGAAAGGTTCATCGAAAATCAGAAGCTTGGGTTGGTGGATAACAGTGGTAATGAATTGCACTTTTTGCGCCATCCCTTTCGACAGCTCTTCCACTTTTTTGCCCCACCATGCCTGAATCTCGAATTTCTCGAACCAGTATTTCAGGCTTTTCAGGGCATCTTTTTTCGACATCCCTTTTAGCTGGGCAAGGTAAAGTGCCTGTTCACCAACCTTCATTTTTTTATACAAGCCGCGTTCTTCGGGCAGGTAACCAATCTGGTAAATGTCGTCGGCTTTCATTGGTCGCCCATCAAAAAACAACTCGCCGCTGTCGGGAGCTGTGATCTGGTTAATAATGCGGATTAATGTCGTTTTGCCTGCTCCATTGGGGCCCAAAAGACCAAATACGGAGGCTTCCTTTACCGAAATACTGACCGAGCTCAGAGCTACATGGCCAGCATACTCTTTCACAATGTTATTCGCCTGAAATATTTCCATGGTAATTTTTTGTAAACTGTAATAGTTTAGTGTGTATAACCAGATAAAAGTTACAAAAAGAAAATTTTAATTTCCGCTTAGGGACGTGGGTTAGTGGCTACCAGGTTTAATGACAACCCTAAACCCGTATCTAATACCTCACGACTGCTTCTGTTCAGCGGCTTCGAATATACTGAAATGAACGCTGCCATAGCGGCGTAATTCTTTGAAATTGGGGTGTTTCGAGTAATCGAACTGTCCGGAATGTTCAAGAATAAAAATTCCGTCGGGTTTCAACAGGTTATTTTTAAAGATGAGATCGGCAACTTCACCGAATTTAGGATGGTCATATGGTGGATCGGCAAAAATCAGGTCGAACTGTTCACCAATTCGTGCCGCAAAAACAAAAGCATTCGATTTTACCAAGCGTATGTGCTTTTCGCCCAGCTTTTCCATCACTTCTTTAATGAACTGAACATGTGCCGGATTAATTTCAACTGCGGTAATGTCGGTACATCCGCGTGAAGCCAGTTCGTAGCTGATGCTTCCGGTTCCGGCGAAAAGATCGAGAGCTCTGATATTCTCAAAATCGGTCAGGTTTTGAAGCACATTGAAAAGGTTTTCTTTGGCCATATCGGTGGTTGGCCGTGCCTTGAATATTTTCCCCGGAGTAAAAATCCGTCCTCTGTATTTTCCGCCAACTATACGCATGGGAATGTATTTAGCAAACTAACAAACTGATGTTTCTGAATTTTGGAAAAAAGATTTCCATAGTTGATTCCGGTAGCGGGTTTCAGGAATAAAATATTACTGATATACTTTTTCAAATGCCTTACGAAGCTCGAATCGTCGGCCACATATCCGCCAATAAGCACCTCGTCGCGTTCCGGGTCGAACTGAAGATTTTGCCAGACATTGAGTGTATAGTACAGAAAATCAGATTCGTTCTTGAAGTAAAAACAGTTATACAGAACGAGCTGAGTTTCATTAAAGGCAATTATTCTAATGTATTTTTTCTCGAAGTTGACGAGTAATGTATTTTTCTTTTCGTTTCGCTGGCCTGCAACCGAAGAAATAAGCGGAATTGACTTATGCCGAAAACTGAAATCGGTGTATTTCCGGTTAAGTAACGAGATGATCCCATTGGGAAAACTATACGTGAGCTTATAATGAAACCCTGGGATATCATCCGTTCGGATGGATTCGTTTCTGCTGATATCGCTGGTTAAGGAAGCAATTTTCTGAACAGCCTCGTCTTCCGAATATTCTTTTGGAACAAGGGTTGCTTTGTTGGTTGAATAAGTAACCGAAACACTTTTAAATGATGCGTTTAACTTTTCTTCCTGGTCGAGGATTGTCTCTATTTTGCGTGGAAGAAACTGCAGTTTCCCGACAATCAGCGGATTATGCTGAAAGGCAACATACTTGTTACGGAGAGTATCCATAATGCAAAATGAAAAGCCATCTAATCCAATCTGGATGGAAAGATGGTAATCAGAGGCATGTTTAATATCGAACGACTCGTCAAGCCAGTTAATTTCGTGCATGTTGAACGCGAATTCCTGTTTTTGTTAACTGCAAATGTATAAAAAGTAAGCGAGAGGGAACCGATGGCTGGGTAAAAGATTAAAAGAGGCATAGCGATCAACTATTTTTCAGTTTCGCAGCGATAAACAGGATTCATTACTATAGTTTGAAATAACGCTCCAAAGAGAATAGCTAATGAACTTGGGGCGAATTCTTTCATTTTGAAAACTATCAAGTTCGCTTAATATTTGGTTTTATCTAAAGTTTCTGACCAGATTCGGAAGGCCAAGATAGCTTCTTCAGCTAGCATTTGGGTCGATTTTAGTTTCCTGTTTTCAGGCGGTAATGCAATTTCATCATAAATAAACGAGTCGTCAAAATCGATGTTTCTGGCATCAGCTTTGGTATTTCCGTAAAACAGCCGATCGATATGAGCCCAGTAAATAGCTCCCAGACACATTGGGCATGGCTCGCACGACGAATAGATCTGGCAGTCGCTTAAATCGAAAGTACCTAGTTTATGGCAGGCTTTCCGAATGGCAATCACTTCGGCATGAGCAGTTGGGTCGTTGTGGGCAGTAACGTGGTTTGTTCCGTAAGCAATTATTTTATTGTTTTTCACAATAACAGCACCAAAAGGGCCACCTCTTTTTTGTATGTTTTTAATTGACAAAGCAATGGCCTTACGCATGAATTTCTCACCTAAGTCCATATTCTTTTGTTTTTGATTTATATAAAGGTACAGAATTAAATGGCCTTAAGAACAATTTTGAATCAAAGATTGGAGCGTAGATTCTATTTGATTCCTTCTTTCTCTGCTTCCAAAACCGCATTTACCGAACCGTGAAGTAATAACAAACGTTTGGCTTTTTCTTCGTCATAGCCCAATTCGGCCATAATCATGCGGGTGCCGCGGTTAATCAGTTTTTGGTTGGTAAGCTGCATATTCACCATTTTGTTGCCTTTTACCCGCCCCAGC
>JAJZSZ010000123.1 GCA_021849365.1 Bacteroidota bacterium
TCTGTTTCACCAATCTGACGAACATCATACAGCGGCTTTCCTTTGCTATATTCCTGTTCCCAAATCTGTCCGTCGCGATGAACCTGAACATTACACATCGTCGACAGTGCATTCACGCACGAAACACCTACCCCATGTAACCCTCCGGAAACTTTATAGCTATCTTTGTCGAACTTTCCGCCCGCGTGCAAAACGGTCATTACAATTTCGAGTGCCGATTTACCTTCTTTTGTATTGATCCCGGTTGGAATACCACGACCATCGTCGACAACAGTAATCGAGTTGTCTTCGTTGATAAAAACGTCAATATTTTTGCAATAACCCGCTAAAGCTTCGTCAATTGAGTTGTCAACAACTTCATACACCAAATGATGCAAACCCTTTTCGTTAACATCACCAATATACATGGCAGGGCGCTTTCTTACAGCCTCTAAGCCTTCAAGTACCTGAATACTATCGGCATCATAATCGCCATTCGCACCTTGTATTCCCCAATTCTGTACTTCTTCTAATTCTTCCATCAATCAATGTATTAAAATATCGCACTATATTACCTTTTCGCCCCTAAACTCAAGAGACAAAATCAGTTACAGAAAACAAATCTTTTTCCGCATTTTTGAAAGTTGACTGATTGGGTAATAAAATCAGATATTTGATTTTCAGTATACTATTCACCTTGTAATTTATTCAACTACTAAGTCGCAAATATAGTAAAAATGTGCTAACAACCGAAGACAAAAATGGCTTTCAAAATGTTAAACTTTTTAACATTTTATCAACTTTATTTTAGTTGTAAATCAATCAATTACAATACTAAAAATCCAACACTAAACCTGACAGAAAATAACCTGTCGTTAACGTTAGGGTTTAGAATGAATAACTAATTCCGGCCAGCCAGTTAAAGCTCTTATTGGTATAGCCCAGCCACTGTTCGTATTTCTGGAAACCGAAATTATTAAGCTTGAAAAAGAAGTTCAGCTTGGGTGAAAATTGATATTCGGCACCAACATTCATGTCAATGATTGGGTCCATTTGAACCTCTTTGAGTGATGGTGTTGCCCCCAAAGAAGACAACAACATTGAAGAATCAAAATCTCGAATTAACGCTGTGCGTTTGCCAACCATGAAAATATCAGCAGAAAACTTCAATTGCTCTATAGGCTTATAAATTCCGGAAAGAGTAAAATCGAAATCAGGCATTTGCCATGGTTTTTCGAGCGATTTCATCTCATACGAATAGTAGTTCCCCAATAAATGAACTGAGAAATTATCGGAAACGGAATGCAGAATTTCGCCCGAAAGCTTGAAAACATTTACATCATCATAGAGCCAGTTAAACGTGTTATTCAATAGTCTGACAGTTGACGAGGGCTTATAAATATCTGTTCCTTCGATGTAGTAAAAATGTTGATCTTCGATTACTGAATAGGAGGCCTGAGCCACATAATTGGTTTTTGGGGTAAATTTTCCTTTAAAACCGCCCGAAACAACGTATTTGTAGTTTGTATTTCTCAGGTCGTGATACGGATCCACATATGGATTTTCGGCCGCAATAGCCGAACAGGTATTGTGTTGCACATGCCCGTCAACTCCGGCAAACAAAGTCAGAACCTGAGGAACAGGTGACCAGGAAGCCTGAACTTTTGGACTGATAAGGAATGAGGCATCAGTATCTGCATCAAACAACAAAGTTGTGTTCAGGCCAAACTCAATGCTGGCTGTTTCACCTGCCCATCTGAATGATGGATTAGCCCTTAAGATGGTTTGCTGCTTTTTGCCAAAAGTGTTCGAAAACCGGTTTAAAATGCTGTCGGCCTTGTAAACTGTAAGTGATGCATCAAGCAATCCCAAGGCATTATCAATCTTTTTCGAGACATTCCCCGACAAAACAACCTCATGTTCTGTTTGCCCGGTTTTACTCGTAAAATACTGGTACTTTGCCCCAAAATCGTAATTCAACTCATCTTTTGAGAGAGTCGCGCTCTTCAAACTTACCTTGGCGATTCCTTTCAGAAAATACTGCTTCTTACCAAACCACGGAATCATCAGATCTTTCTGCTCATCGGTAAGCCGATCACCAGTATAACCATAATAACTTAAAGCTTTACGGTCGAAACCCACGCTTCCGCTTAAACTTGATTTCCGGAAGAACCGTTCGCCAAAAATCTCACCTGAAGTTTGCGCTTCAGGAGCCTTAACTTTGTCGTCGTTCAGGAGCTTGATTTTACCTGAAGAGGAAAGGTGCCCAAAATGGAGCCCGAAGTTCGACTTCTTGCTGGGTTGTGCATTGAAAAACAGCTCGCCATAAGGAGTTTGGTAGTTTCCAATACCCAATTTCAGGAGACCATTTTTCATTTCCGGACGAGGATCGCCCACCATTTTGGCGGCTGCCACTGGAGTGGGATCAAACGTGGTGAAAACCGGCTTGCTGAAAATCGAATAATCGAAAGTCGGAGCCTCGGTCTGCTCTGCTTTAATCTGCGGAATATCGTTGATTTTCTGCACTTCCTGAATGCTGGGCTGATAGGCTTTCACCACCTCAACTTCTTTTCTCAGTTTGGTCGAATCCTGCTGCGCATGCGCCCCGGCGGCACAAAAAAGCAGTGTGAAACAAAACAGGCTTATAGTAATTTTATATTGTGTCTTCATGTTTGGTCTGTTTTAACTATTTCTTTCCTCCTGAGATATTGATTTCGAGCGGTTTGGTCTGGTTCTTGGTCTGGCTTGCTTCTTTGGCCTCAATCAACTGCAGTTTCTGGCTGGTAAGCTCAAGAATTCCATCTTCTTTATCCGGATAATTTTCCTGAACACTTTTCAGCGTGTGCTTCGCCTGAAATTCATCGCCGTTTTTCAGGTAAATATCCGACAGTAACAAGAAGCTCTTTGCCAGCCAGAACTGGTGTGGCGAATTCTTGTCGATGAAATCCATAATTTCGTTCTCAGATTCTTTCAGCTTTTGTTTCTCGAAAAGTATCTGAGCAACCAGGAACTTGGCTTCTGCTCCCTCAGCTGAATTGGTATCAGTCGAAAGCTTACTTAAAATCGGGTAAGCTTTGTCGGCATTTCCTGAATTGTAATACGAAATTCCCAGTTTGTAATTGGTTTCGCGTTTCAGGATATCTGAAACTTTCTCGAGAGCCAGTATTTGGTTGGATGCGTCGATACATGCCGGATAGTTGCCTAATTTGAACTGGCAGCGCATGATTCCGGTGAGCGCATCGGGCAGGTTATTTCCTGAACCTGAAATTTTTGCCAGTCGCTCGAAATAGGTAAGCGATTGTTTGTAATTCTGCTCGTTGTACAGAAGTCCGGCCGCTTTCAGCAGTGCTGGTTCTGTGAAATAATTATCGGGTTGAGCAATTATAATTTCGTATTCGGCCAACGCCTTATCAAATTCGCCCTCGTTGTAAACCAGTTGTGCATGATAGAAATGTGAATTCAGCGCAAAACTTCCGTTGGGAAACTGGCTGAGGTAACGCTCTAACTGAGCCTTTGCCTTGGGATCGTTAGCCATGTATAGTTTTTCGGCCGACTGGTACGACAGCGAATCCTGCTCGCTTACCGAAACCTGTACTCCGGATCCTAACTTGTTGGCGTAGGCAAAATACGAATCCACATCGTTCAGTTCAACATAGCTGTTTTTCATTCCGGCCAGTGCAGCCTGCGTTTCCGGGCTGTTCGGCGACTTTTCAATCACTTGTTTGTAATAGTTAACCGAGCCTTTAAAATCGTTGGAATTGTACGATACCAATCCAAGCTGTACCAAAGCCTTATTCTGCAAATTACTTTGCGGGTATTTGTTTATCAAGTCTTTGTAATAATTAATGGCCATTTGCGGCTGGTTGATTCGCTCGTAGGTCCGGCCCAATTCGTAAAGAGCATCATCCTGATATGATGAATTCGGATAATTCTGAATCAGTGCATTTAACGCATTTATTTTCCCTTGATTGTCGCGTTGCAAACCTAAACAAAAACCTTTCTGAAACAGTGCATAGTCGGCGTCATATACATTCATGCGCAGGGCCTTGTCGTAGTTTGCAATGGCCTGACTATATTCGCGATTCAAAAAATTGCAGTCGCCCAAACGGTTATTGGCATCGGCCACTTTCTCGCTTCTCAAATCATCTTCCAGATTCAGGTATTTCCTGAAATAATCAGCAGCACTGGCGTAATCCTTCACCTGAAAATAAGCGTACGCCAGGTTATAATGTGCCGTTTTATATTCCTGAAGCGCAAAAATACCGCTGGATTTCAGAAACGAACTATAAACCGATATTGATTTATTGAAGTCGTTCGTACGGAATAAAGCCTCCGCTTTCCAAAACAAGGCAAGGGCATGATAATTTTTGTTGAAGTCGCCGGCATCGATCGATTTATCAAAATTCTCGATGGCTCCCGGATAATCGAGGTTATTAAAACATTCCAGCGCCCGGTAATACGCCACTCGTTGATAGGCTTTCTTCACAGACTGGCTTTTCACCTTTATTTTCTCGATAGAAGCCATCGCTTCGCGGTAATTGCTGGTACTCATGTAAACCTTCACCAGATAATCGTATGCAACATCGTTGCGCTCGGCATTGGGATACAACGAAATGTATTTGTCAAACGCCTTGATTGTTTCATTGAACGGCGAATACGATAATTCGTAGGTTATTTTGGCATAATTGAACAGTGCATCTTCTTTAATTTTTGCATCAAAATCGAATTCGGCCGCGGCTTCAAAAGCCTGCCGTGCTTTGTTTTTATCGTTGGTTTCCACATAACAATCGGCCAGATGGTAATATGCATTTTGAGCCAGCTCGTCCTTCCCTTTCGAGGCAATCTCCAGGTAAGGAATTGCCTTGGCCTCATTACTATCGAGGTAGTAGCAATAACCCAGCATGTAGTTTTCCTCACGGCCGCGATTGTTCTTATCCGAAAGGTAAAATTCCAGGAATTGAATGGCATTTTTGAATTCGCGCAGGTGGAAATAAGAATTTCCTAACAGTCGCGCCAGTTCCGGTTGTTGATCGGCTGGCACTTTATTGATGATTGGCGCCGTGTAATCGACCACTTCCCGATATTTACCCTGTTTGTAATAAATCTGGCTGATGTAAAACGGTATTACCTTTTCGAATACCGGATTCTTCTTCAGTTTCAGGAATTCTTTTAGGGCCGATTCGTAATTGCCCTGCAGGTAATGGATGTGCCCAAAGTAATACTGCGAAGGCGCTGCATAAAGCGAGTTGCCGTCTTTAATTTCAGCAAAGTCAGTCAAGGCCGCATCAAATTTTTCTTTTTCGAAGTTCGAGTAACCCCGCATGTAATAAAAATGCGCCAGGTCGTCGCCCGAAAGCACCGATTTATCAATGTCTTCCAATGTTTTCAGTACTGCCGGATATTTCTTCTTGTCGAACTGGTAAACAGCCTGCTCAAACAATGCACGGTTCAGAAACGAACTTTCCGGAAACTGCTTCATAAATTCAGCAATCTCCTCTTCGGCGTTGCCGTTGTCAAGTTTCAGTGCACACATGGCTTTGTAAAACATAGCCTCGGCTCTGATGTCGGAATTTTTGTCCGACTGGTCGGCAATGCGGCTAAACTGATTGATTGCCGAGATATAATTGTGTGCCAAATACAATTCTTTCGCTTTCTGTATCTCCTGATTGATGGACTGATAGTATACTGTCTTCTGGGCATTCAGCAGAACTGGCAGCATTGTCAGCAACGACAGAAAAAATACCAACCGGATTGTCTTCATATGTTATCTGGATATTGTGTTTCGAGTTTTGGATTGTTACATAAATTGTACCATCCCGAATTATCGACAAAAATTAACGTAAATAGTTGCATCGGTAAAATTAGCTAATCCTTCCGGCACTTTCCCGAAACTTTGTTTCAATTCTAAACAAAAACTGATAATTCAGCTTTATTAGTATCTGGAAGGATAAAAAAAATTAGTTTTGCATTGTTCACAAAACAGCGGTTTCATGTCAGAAAAAAACATAATCGAGCTTAAAAACGCCGACATCTTTCAGCGCGATCATCTGGTTCTTTCAGATATCAGTCTGGAAATTAAAGAAGGTGAGTTTGTTTATCTTATCGGAAAAGTTGGAACAGGGAAATCGAGCCTGATCAAAACCCTGAATGCCGAATTGCCGCTCGAAAAAGGCGAAGGACAAGTAGCCGACTTTAAACTGGCTGATTTGAAAACCCGTGACATTCCAGTTTTACGCCGTAAACTGGGGGTTGTATTCCAGGATTTCCGGTTGCTAAACGACCGCAGCGTACGCGACAACTTGATCTTTGTTTTGAAAGCCACCGACTGGAATGATGAGATTGCTATCAACAACCGGGTAAACGAAGTGCTTCAAATGGTTTCGATGACTTCCAAAGCACAATCGATGCCACATCAGCTTTCGGGTGGTGAACAACAGCGGGTTACCATTGCCCGGGCATTGCTCAATAATCCTGAAATTATTCTGGCCGACGAACCTACCGGAAATCTTGATCCGCAAACTTCGGTTGAACTGATGCAAATTTTCAAAGACCTGAATCAGCAAGGGAAAACGGTGATTATAGCCACACACGACTATCCGCTTATCCGCAAATTTCCGGCCCGTATCATAACAGTGGACGATCAGAAGATATACGAAACTGTAATTACAAGGAAAGAAAATCAGGGATAAAATACTTATTATCAGGCCACAGGTAGTTTTACAACTAATTCAGTACCAACGCCTTCTTTGCTCAAAACAGTAATTGATCCATTATTTGTTTCGACAAATTCTTTACAAAGCATTAAGCCCAAACCGGTGCCTTTTTCTCCCTTTGTCCCCGAAGTTGTTCCGTTTTCTCTGGAAACAAACAGATTTCTCCGTACTTCTTCGCTCATCCCCATACCATTGTCCTTTATCCTGACAATTAACATTTCCGACTTTTCTACTGATATCTCAATTGTGCCTCCTGAATACGAGAATTTTATAGCATTTGAGATCAGATTTCTTAGCACTGTATCAATCATTCGGGCATCAGCATGGCAAAACAAATCAGTGTGGGGATTATATACAATCGTAATGTGTTTGGATTTGGCGATCTGCTGCAAAAACTCGATATTTTCAAGAATTACTTTATTCAGGTCAAACTTTCTGAGATACGGTCTGAGATCTTCCAGCTGATTACGCGACCAATACAATAGATTCTGAAGTAAATGATGAGTAGAAGCACTTAAATTCTCAACTTCAGTGTAAATCTGTTTTTTATGATTTTCTTCAAGTTCAATATCCTGATTAGCCATATTAAGCATCGCATTAATCATTCCTACCGGTCCGCTTAGGTCGTGTGCAATAATCGAGTAAAACTTACGCTGATCCTCCACTTTCTTTTTTAGGCGCTCAGCAATTTTGGTGCTGATGAGTAAAACAAAAGAAAACAGCAGCAAAGCCTGTGTGAGGTTAATGAAAAAGTAAAATGTCAGATTCGCATTGGTTGGAGCATAAGGAACACCTGGCTTCGACATAATAATAACCACAATCCTGAATATTGATGTGAGCGCTGAAATAGTGAATACAACCGTACAAAGCCCAAAGGCTAAACGGTAAGGTTTTGCAACTGGTTTCACCAATTCACTGATCGCCAAAAGACAAACAAAAGTCGATAAAACAGAATAAGCCACCATGCGCGTATTTGGCATCGGAATGACTGAATAGAACAAGGTTGCCACCACCAACTGCAGCAAAACCAAACCCGCCAGTACCTTGTAATTAACACTTAGCTCCTTAAAGGCTCTGATACCCGCCCAATATAGTACAATTGTAAGAATAGTAAAACCGCTGCTGACGACTATAGCAATAAAACCATTAACTGCCGGGAATGATGCAAACAGGAAAGAACTGATAACCGCTGAGAAGCTCCCAAGCGACCAATGGAGTGGGCCTTTTATGCTTGGAGTCATTTTGCTGAAAAGCAACATTAAAACTGCAAACAATAACGAAATGGCAGCAATAATGTACACCAGCGTGTTCAAATCGAGTGGTTTCATAGGCTAATTAGATTAGTCCTAAAATAAAAAAATAATGCTCTCGATCCGAAAACACACAAATCTTTATATATCTACATAACCCATTAAATATAAGGCAAATAAATTTCGCGAAGTGTATTTTCTTCATTCTCCCAACACAATTCTGTAGCAGCAAGCGGCAGGTTTTTCATCCAGATTATTCTTTTCTCCTGATCAAAAAGTGCAGTCTTCATCAGTTCGGCCAGTTCTTTTCGCTGATGTGTTTCAGCAATCATCCCAATTTGGTATTGCACCACAATGCGTTTCATCTCCGGAAGGTTCGAAACCAAAACCGGTACGCAAGCCTGAATGTAATCAAAAAGCTTATTGGGCAAGGCAAAACGGTAATTCAATCCCAAATCTTCTTCTAGTGAGATTCCCAAATCGGCCTGACAAGTCACTTCGTGCAAATCGTGAAGTGGCAACCGACCAAGAAACTTTACTTTTTTCTCAAGATCCAGTTCGTAAACCATTTCCTGAAGCCGCGAAGTAATGTCACCATCACCTGCCAGCCATAGTTCTGCCCCATCCAAAAACTGCATGGCCCTGATAGCCGATTCAATACCGCGTCCAAGGTTCATCGCACCCTGGTAAAGGATAATTTTTGGCTTTCCGGGTTCCTTTTCCTGATGTACCGTTTTTTCGCGCTGAGCACAGACCGGAAGATTGCGAATCACCTTAAAATCCACCTCGTACTGCTCACGATAAACTTCGGCAATCGATTCGGAAACGGTGTAAGCAGCGCTTACTTTGGGCACCATCATTCGCTCAAGCCATTTCCAGATTGCCCGAACCACAGGCCGGCCCAGCAATTCAGGAACCTCTGTAAAATATTCGTGGCTATCGTATATCAGCGGTTTTCTGCGAATTCGGCTGACCAGAAAATTAGCCAGCAATGAATCCAGATCATTGGCAACCAACACATCCGGACGCAATTTCAGGAGGTAAAAAAATAACCGGAAATTGTAGCCAAAATAAAACATCGGACCCTTGCGGAACAGCAGTTTCATGCGATGAGTCTGATAAGTCCTCTCCACTGTCTGACTTTCGGGTAAAATACGCCCGACAAGCACTGGTTCGAAACCCATTTTCTGCAGGCTGACGGCTACCTTGTGAACACGATTATCAGTAACCAGATCGTTTATTACACTCAGGGAAACTACTTTTGACATGATTTTTGGGTCCTTCATTCAGCCAAGTTAAACGAAAAAGGCAGATGATCTGTTATATTTGCCCCAAAATAATTCCGATGATACGCGTTTACTCCGATTTCTCGCTAAAAAAGTACAATACTTTCAATATCGATTCAAAAGCCAAATACTACTTCGAATACACCGAACCCGAAGATTTGGCCGAATTTCTGATGCGAAACAAAGAGTGGCCCTTCTGGCAGCGACTGATCATTGGCGAAGGCAGCAACCTGTTGTTTCTGAATGATTTTGATGGATTAGTGATTAATCCGAATATCCCCGGGATACAGGTGGTACACGAAGACCGGAACAACGTTTGGCTCGAAGCCGGAGCCGGTGTGGTTTGGGATCAATTGGTCGATTTTGCGGTGTTTCACAATTGGGGAGGCATCGAAAATCTGTCGCTCATTCCCGGAAAAGTTGGCGCAACAGCTGTGCAAAACATTGGCGCTTACGGCATGGAAATTCAAAACCGCATTGAATCGGTCTCAGGCTTCGATCTGGAAACCTTGACCGAATACACCATGGAGGCTCGTGACTGCCAATATGCCTACCGCGACAGCATTTTCAAGAACCAGTTGAAAGACCGTTTTATCATCACTTCTGTGGTTTTTAAGCTCGACAAATTTCATGAATTCGTGCTAAACTATGGCGACCTGAAAGCCGAAACCGAAAAGCTGGGAAATATTAACCTACGGAATATTCGCAAGGCTGTGATCGGCATTCGCGAATCGAAACTTCCCGATCCGAAAGTGTATGGAAATGCCGGAAGCTTTTTTAAAAACCCGGTTATCGAATCTTCTTTGGCAGAAAAGTTGCTGGCCGAGAACCCGAAAATGCCCCGCTACCCTGCTTCGGAAGGCAAAACCAAGCTGGCAGCAGGCTGGCTCATCGAACAATGTGACTGGAAAGGTTTTCGCCGCGGCGATGCAGGTGTGCATGAAAAACAAGCCTTGGTGTTAGTGAATTACGGAAATGCTACAGGTAAAGAAATCTATGATCTTTCGAAAGAAATCTGCCAATCTGTTCAGAATAAGTTTGGAGTTGAGCTGGAAAGGGAAGTGAATGTGATTGGAGAATCAAAGTAATCAATGATCAGTCTGGTTTAAGGAAGCTTTCCGGCAAATAACCATCCAGAATCTCATCGGTTCTTCGTTTGGCATATGTTTTACAGGTTCTTCAATTTCGCAAAATTCGGCCAAATCAAACGGCTCAAACTCCTTTTTCACCGATTCAGAATCATAGAAAAAAACTTCAAGTCCATTTTGCATCCGGAACCGGTCATTGCTGATTGGTTTACCATTTTCATACAATTTGGCATAACCTTTCGACACGACCACAAAAACCATGATTCCGCCTTCTCTCAGCTGATTATAGCAGTTTTTCAGGAGTTGTCGCCTTTCGTTTTTGTTCAGTAAATGAATCAAGGCATAGCAATAAATTCCATCGTAAACCAAATCATCAAAAGGCATTTCAGCTACTGAACCATGATGAATCGGAATTTTTAAACCAAGTTCACGGGCAAGACGGATAGCTGTTTCAGAAATCTCAATCCCGGTAACCTTCATTCCTTTTTCCACGAAAGGCTTTGCATTCCGACCAAAACCTACTCCGGGAATCAGTATCTTCTGCAATCCATTTTCGGAAAAAAGATTACAGGAATATACGGCAGAGTCAACCGGTTCGAACGACCAAACTGTACCAATTTTCTGAAACATATTATCCCAAAATTCGCTCATTACTTTTGGTTTTGAAATAAATCGACGGTATGTTGCACCAAATCCATTCCACCCCAATTCCCGTGATGCGGAATTACCCACTTTGCAGTTTTATATTTCTCCTGAACTTTCTTTACAGATACAGGCCACTCGCTCATATTGGCATCGCCGGTAAACCCAAGATTCGGGCTTTCGAGCGACTTGATCATACAGCCTCCAAACAGCAGGTTCAATTCCTTAATGTAAACCGTCAGGTTATCGGATGAGTGCGATTCGCCGGGAAAATAAACATCGAAACTGAGCTTGCCTTTTTTCAGGAAGAACCCTTTTTCAATCGGGAAAACATGATCGGGTTTTGTGAATTTCATTTCTGAGTATGCTTTCCGATACTTTTCCTGCTCCGGTTTTTGCAACCAGTCGAGCAGTTGTTTTTGCGTGGCTGCCGAACGCTCGTCAATTAACTTACAAGTTCGGTCTGATCCAAAAACCGGGATTCGGTGCTGAAGCAAACATCCTGTACCACCCAGATTATCTACATGAAATCCGGTTAAAATGGCAGTTATTTCTTTAGGTTTAATCTCCTTGCTGATA
>JAJZSZ010000124.1 GCA_021849365.1 Bacteroidota bacterium
GAAGTACAACAAACATGAGGTGCTGCTTTTTCATGTGACCGATCATCGTCAGGAGAAAGAATTCGATTTCCGGAATCAGCCATACCGTTTTGTTGATCTGGAAACGGGTGAGCATCTGCGTTTCTCGCCACACGACCTGAAGAAGAATTACGAAAAAGCGATGACCGATTATTTCGAGGAGATGCGTGTGCGCTGTGGTCAGTACCATATTGATCTGGCAGAGGCCGACATTAACGAGGATTTTAAACAGGTACTTTTTACTTATCTACTAAAGCGCAAACGCCTGTATTAGCCATCTCCACGATCAAAACCAATAGCCGAAACTGGCCGAAAAAGTTGGTTTATCGTTTGTTCCGGAGTATCCCAAAGTAATATCCAGAGGCCCAAGTTTCGATTTGATGGAGTAACGCAATCCGCCACCATAAGTAGCTGTTGCACCTTCTCTGAAAATCATGTCCGAATCTTGCCACATTCCATTGAACAGGAGCGAGAAATATTGCGACTTCGCAACTTTCATTCGTAGTCCAATCAGGCTTATGTAGGTATAATTCTCGGCCAGACTGATAGGCGGCATACCAACAAAAGGCAGGTGATAGTTAAAGTATTGGGTATATGGCTCCCCGCCAACAAGTGTGCGCCGGGTAGCGGGCGAATTGGAATTAAACATGGCCCGTCCGTAAAGGTCGAAAAGCATGGTTACATTTTCATCCAGCGGAATTACGTTCTTCATTTTGAAAAGCGCTACCGGGCTGATTTCGTTTGATTTACTAAAGTCGGCCATAAGCGAGAATTCGGCATACATGTTTGTTCCTTTTGAAGGGAAATAAAAATCGTCCATGTTATCAAGCGACAAGTAGGCGTAAGCATTGGTCAGGAAATAATCCATTTTTCCGGGAGTTTCAATAGCGCTGGTTTTACTGAAAATATCTCCATGAAAATATTCCTCCTGGGCGCCCATGCCCAGTTCCAAATGGTGCATAAAGGGTTGATAAAAATAAAGCGATCCGGAAGTATAGAAAACATTCGTTTCGGCCATTTTTTTGCCCTGATCGAAAATGTTGAAATTCTGATACTTTCCCTTTAAACTGAGTCCCACTGTCGGCAAATTTGTTTTGTTCGTTTCGGCAACAATGGTCAGGCCCGGATTAACCGAGAGTTCAACGCTGGTCGAAAAGAATCCAAAAATATTCTTGTAATTCTTTCGTGTCGTATTTATCAGGATTGCCGCAGCATCAATTGTATTTGCTTTAAAGCCAACATTTTGAGTGAAATCTTTTTTTGTGGTGATATTTAAGTTCAAAATCTTTCCATCGGCCGAATCAAGCAAATTGTAATAAATCCTGTCGAACCCGCCCAACCCGTATAACTGGTCAATTGCTGCCTTAATTTCTTCCGAAGAAAAGTCTCCGGGAATTTCGAGTGCCAGTGTTTTTTTCAGAAAGTCCGGATCGAGGTGGTAGTTCCCGGTGAAGGTGAGGGCCGAAATATGCCATTGGTCGGGCTTAATCAAAGCTCTTGATCTGGTTGGCATTTCGAGCTGATATTTTGCTTTTAGCGCCCGGAGCTGATCTCGAATTGCATGGGTGGCTCTCTCTCCTCTCAAAATGAGCGAATCGGTGGCCTGACTGGTGAAACTCGATATGGAATATCCTGAGATGTCGGGTCTGATAATGATATCGCACAAACTGTTGTTAACCGAATCTTTTGACATGTCGAAAAAGTTGACCAACTGACCAATTACGTTGTCAAGAGTTTTTAGGTTATTCCGGTCGTAAAAATCATTCCTGATGTCAACTCCAATTATGATATCGGCTCCCATTCGTTTGGCAACGTCGGTGGGAAAATTATTGACAAGTCCACCATCGACCAGCAGTTGTTCGCTATGGTCTGACGATTGGAAAGCGATTGGGATTGCCATACTCGAAAACATTGCTGTTGGCAAAAAGCCATGGTCCATAACGACTTCCTTGCCGGTTTCAAGGTTGGTTGCCACACAGGCAAATGGAATTGGGAAAGTCGAAAAATCGGTATTCGCAGGTAGGTTTCCGGCCAGGCTACAAAAAATATTCAGCACATTCTGACCCTTGATCAAGCCTTGGGGCAGGCTGAGTTTGTTATTGCCGCTAATGGGTAATGAAAACAGATAGCGTTGTTTAAGCATTTGAGCGTTTTTCGACAAAACAGCCCTCGGCACATCGTCGGAGAGCGTTGTTTCCCAATCGAGTGATTTAACCAGATCTTCCACTTCTGATGCCGTGTATCCAATTGAGTAAATTCCTCCCACGAGGCTACCCATGCTGGTACCAACAATTAAATCAACCGGAATTCCTTCTTCCTCCAGAACTTTAAGTACCCCAATATGTGCAAGACCTTTGGCGCCGCCGCCACTTAAAACCAATGCAATTTTAGGGCGTGGAATTTTGTCTTTTGCTTCCTGTGAGGTACCAATGAACGGAAAAATCAGTGCAATACTGAATGCCAGAAGCTTCAGTACGGAAGTCTGGATAAATTTCTGAATCATTGTGAAAGGGGAGTCGTTTTAAACGGTTTCGAGTTTTCTTTTTACAAAATCCATAGCTCCTCCTATGGTGTTTATCTCAGCATAGTCTTTTTCTTTAACATTTATTTTGAAATAAATTCCGATGTAGAAGGCAAGGCAGGTGTACTGAAATTCGCCAAAATCAAAGTCGTGAGTGAAAGACGCCTCTCTTTGTATCTGTTCTTTTGGAATTCCCATGTATTTCAGGATCTGCGAAAATTTTTCTTCAATTGTATGCATGTTTTCAATGGTTGGTTAAACGAATGTGTTTTCTGAATTATCTGAATGAAATATTTCTTCCGAATGCCTGGTGTAATTGATATACCAATCGTATAGCTTGCTGATTCCTTCCCTGATTGAAACCCTTGGCCTGAAATGAAAATCGTGTTCCAAACGCGAAGTATCGGCATAAGTTTGATAGACATCTCCGTCTTGCATTTCAACCAATCTTTTATCGGCCGTTTTACCTGTTACCTGTTCTATGACCGAAATGAAATCGAGAAGCTGAACCGGCTGGCCGGCACCAACGTTGTAAATTTTGTACGGGATTTCATTAAGGGGCGGCCGAACGGCGATTGCCGACAATGCCTGAATAATATCGTCGATATAGGTGAAGTCGCGCGAAAGTTTTCCGTAGTTAAACACATTGATCGGAATACCTTTCATTACCGAATTCATGAATTTGAACGGCGCCATATCGGGCCTTCCCCATGGGCCATATACCGTGAAAAAGCGGATTCCGGTTGTTGGTACGTTGTAAAGTTTGCTGTACGTGTGAGCCATCAGTTCGTTCGATTTTTTTGTGGCTGCATACAGGCTCACAGGCGAATCAACCTGATCTGATTCGCTGTACGGAACCTGATTACGCTGCCCGTAAACACTGCTCGAGCTGGCGTAAACCAAATGTTTTACCGGGTTAAAGCGGCAGGCTTCCAGTATGTTCAGAAATCCGGTGATGTTCGAATTGATGTAGGCATACGGGTTTTCGATTGAATACCTCACGCCTGCCTGCGCCGCCAAATGGCAAACAATATCAAAGTGCTCGTTTTTAAATAATTTGTCGATAAAAACCTTATCCTGAAGGTCGGCTTTGATGAATTTGTAGTTTGGATATTCCAAACTTTGAACTGCCTGGAGATACCTGATTTGTTGCCGGTTGATTCCGGATTCCTCCAGCCGGGCGTATTTCAGCTCAACGTTATAATAATCGTTGAGGTTGTCGATGCCGATTACCCGGTTCCCTGATTCAGCAAAATGTTTTGCCGCATGGAACCCGATAAAACCGGCAGCTCCTGTTACTAAAATTTTCATGGTCTTCTGTTTATTGTTTTCTTAATCTATTTCCACATAATAAAATGTTCCTGTCCGACTCACTTTTTTGTCTTTAATAAATACCTGTATCGAGTCGTTTCGTTCAATGGCTTTGTTCCACGTAAAAAGTATTGCTGGCTTTTTAATCACATCGGTTGCATATAAATCTTTAATTCGAACCTTGGTTGGTTTTACGCCCAAATAGACATCAATGTTTTCGGCGCGGCTCATCTCGCAGTAATAGTACGTTACCCCGCCCTTTTTGCTGGCCGTATCTATGGCTTGGCTGCACAATTGGTTCAGTCCAATAATCGGATTAAAGTGAGGCACCGCAAACGAAACCGTAAAAATTGAGAGAAGTATGCCAGCTCCCATCGTTTTTAATCCGGAATAAAGCTGGTGTTTCACAAGGTAATTTAATGTCAGCACTCCAATTCCTGAAACAAGCAAGGTGGTGATAAGTATTACCGGAGTGGTGTTCAGGTCGTTGCTGCCTGTAAAAATCCGGGATATAAAAAATCCGGGTAATGCAAGGCAAAGCAGGGCTGCCGGAATACCGGTCAGGATATACATCCAGCGGCGGGTTCCAAGTTTTTTCATCCAGAGAAGCGAGAGATAAACGAAGAACGGAAATGTTGGAAGCAGGTAAACTGCAAGTTTCGAGCTGAATAATGATAATGTTACGAACGTCGATAAGGCGATTACCACAAAGAAACGTTCCAGATCAGTCGAAATAATTCGGTTGCGGAAGCCAACCCAAAGTATGCCAATAATCAGTAATGACCATGGCGCAAGCGAATACCAGATTGAAACGAAATAATAATAAAACGGCTCCTGATGATGAAATGAATTCACTGCCCGGTTAACTGTTTGCTTAAAGAGCAGGTTATTTAGGTATTGATTTCCTCCTTCGGCATAAACTCCGGCAAACCAGGCTCCGCACAGAAGCAGTAATATGCCCAAGGTTTTCCATCCCCAATAGTGGCCAATTGTACGGAATTCTTTTTTCAGCAAAAGGAATGCGGCGATTGACGTCAAAGGAACAATAATACCTATCGGACCTTTGGTAAAAATGGCCATGAACACGTAAAGCGGAAAAAGAATCGAGTCGCGTGGTCGTCCTTCTCCACTGTGTATCCTGAAAAATGTATAAAGCGCCAGAACGATAAACATACACATCAGCATGTCCATTCGCAGAACAAGCGCTGTCCCGATAAAAAAGCCTGCGGTTAGAAGCATCAGCTGGCCGATGAGCCGCTCGTTTTCGCTGAGTTCCCTGCTTACCCATTTATCCATCACAAAAATTGTGACCAATGCCGGAATAAACGAGAAGAGACTCAAAAAAGCCATACTATGGTAACCGAAAAGCGATTTGCCAAGCATTACAATCCACAGGTAAAGCGGCGGTTTGTCGGCATATATCAATCCATGATTGGTAAATGTAAATACCGATCCGTTTCTCAAGGCTTCGTCGGCAATACTCAAATAGCGCAATTCATTGTCGGGAGTAAAATCCCGAAGAATGAAAATGGGTAAAAACGCCAGTGAGTAAAGTATATATCGCAGAGTTTTATTATTGATGTACTGATCCATTATTCAGCAGGTTTTAAGTTTTAAACAATGGCCAATTAAACACTTTAAACAGGCAATGATGATTTTGACCGTATGGTTAAATCGTACGATCAAAATTAATCCATTGCTCATAATCTACAAAACAATTGACCAAATAATTTAACCGCACGGTTAAATTATTATTTATGCTCTTGGTTTTTGTCTTATTCCTTGTTTTCATCATTCACTGTGTAAGTTATGCCCCTGACCAAATACCGGAGCGAATGCCGGTAAATGGTACAGAGACAAATTCTACTTTCCGAACTTTTATATTTTTACAATTAATATGACGTTTAACGTGTATTTATATTTTGATGTTTTGACTTTTTGCTACTCATATTTCCCAATTGCCTGTAAATATTTTGCTTTGGCAATCTGATAATTGCACTGCGAATTGGTTAGGTTGTCTTTCGAAGACTGAAAAAGTGCCTGTGCTTCCAGTAAATCGGATATGCTGATGTTTCCTGAACGGTAATTATCATCCGTTACTTTCAGGTTTTCCTTCGCCTGCTCTACCGATTTTTCGGCAAGCTTCACCTGATCGAATTTCTCCTGAAGCTCATTGTTGGCTTGTTCAATTTGCAATGTCAGCAGCTCGAAGGTTTCGTTCAGTTTATTTTTGGCTTTCTCAATCCTCAGATTTTGCTGTTTTATTTTGTGCGAACCGCTCCACCAATCGGTGATTGGGATGCTTAGGCTTGCAAAAGCAAACTTTTGGGTAACTCCCGAATTTGCAATATCAACATAAGCCGCCATCGCTCCTAGTGCCAGCTGAGGCATCAATTCGCCTTTTGTCATTTTAAGCTGAAGTTCTTCGGCCTCTGCAGCTTTGTTAAGCAACTGGTATTCCGTACGGTTCAAAATTGATTCATCGCCTGCTAGTCCATTCGAAAACGAAGCGGGCACAATGGGCTCATCTGTTAAAATCAGCGTGGAGTCAAATTTTATCCCAATTTGCTGGCACAGGGCTCTTTGGGTAAGCGAAATGCCATTGATCAATTTTAACCTGTTCGATTGAAGTTCGTTTTGCTTTAGCTGCACTTTTAGAAGGTCGTTTTTTTGAGAAAGCCCGGCCTTGGTATAGTTGGTAACATCGCGGTTAAGTGTATCGAGCAGCGACCGGTAACTGTCCAGTGTTTTGAGTTTTTCTTTCAGAGCAATAATGTTCCAGTACAGTTGCTCGGTGCGAACCAACACCTCGGTAGTGGTCATTGTCTGTTGTTTGCGGCTGACTTCCTCCCCAATAGAAGCAAGTTTGTTCCCATTTCTGATTTGTCCGCCTGCGTATATCGGGAGCGCTGCCGAAACACTGGCCATATTCAGATAATCAACAGCATTGATTGGAATTGACGGAATGTAGGCGAACTGTGTTGCTCCGGCCAGATTTGCCGGATTGCCATCGTAAACAGGCAGGTTCATCTCCGGAATATTTCCTTTCACAAGGTAATCGGGCGAACGCATCGCCAACGCACTGGCGCTCACTTTAGGGAAATAGTTGGTATAAGCACCTTTCCTTACTTCTTCCGACGATTGAACCTCAAAAGTCGCTTCGATAATCTTTTTGTTATTCTTAATGGCCAGTTGTTTGCACGAATCCAGACTTAGCGATTGGGCTCCTGCATTGGTTCCGAGTAGCGAAAAGAAAATTAGAGCGATTGTCACTACCGGTTTATGCGAATGTTTGTGGTGGTGTTTCCGGCGTAATTTGGGAGGAACTGACCAGAAACCTCCGTCATTCTTTGGTTTATCGGTGTATGCCAGCGAATACATGATTGGCAGAATGTAAAGTGTTAAAACCATGGCAACCAACAATCCGAAGCAAATAACGGTTCCAACCGGGCCCCAAAGTGGCGATCGGCTGATGATCATCGAGATTACTCCGGCCGAAGCCGCTGCCGAAGTCAGGAAGATCGGCCGCATTCTGCGTTTTCCGGCTGCCAGTGCAGCTTCGTGAACCGGCATGCGCTGTTTTTCTTTCAGCTCATTGGCATAGTCAATCAGGATAATTCCGTTACGAACAACCATTCCGCATAGACTTATAATACCGATAAACGCGGTAGTGCTGAATGGATAACCCATCAGATTTAAGCCAATTGCTGTTCCGGGAAGCGACAATATCATGGTTGACATGATGATGGCTGAAAGTTTGATTTTTTTGAACTGGAACAGGATGATAAAGAAAATTAGCACGATGCTCAACGCCAGCGCATAAGTCATCGGGATGAATGTTTCCTGTTGTCCTTCGTAATCGCCGCCATAGTTCACTGTGGTTCCTTCCGGAAGTTTGAGTTTCCCGATATTGGAGCGAACTTCTTCAAAAATTGATGAAGCAGCTCGTTCCGGCTGATTATCAATCAGAATAGTCAAGGTTCGGGTTCCGTTTCGGCGAACGATGGTTCCTTCAGTCCAGTCAGGCGTGAAAGTGGCAAACGAGCGTAACGGAGTTCCGGTAAAGCCAACCGGCGAGGTAACGTACTGATCGGCAAGTGTGTTCAAATCTTTTTTACTTTTTGCTTCCTGCGATAAGCGCACATCAACCGGGTAATCGTTTTCCCAGATGGTTGTCAGGGGCAGGCCGTCGAGGCCAATCATCAGCGAAGTGGAAACCATCGATTTTGAATATCCAAGCCGATTGGCCTTATCGCGGTCGAGATTGACTTTCAGGATTTGTTGTTTTTGGTCCCAGTCGTCGCGAACCCAGCCAACTGCTGAAGTTTTCTTCAGAATATCGTTTACCTGAGCCTGCACCGAGCGAATATCTTTTATAGAGTCGGATGAAATACGGATTTCGATTGGCGCCTTCGACACCTGCATAGCGAGTATCTTGAATTTTACGTGCGCATTGGCAAAACCATCAGAATATTTTGGACTGTAGTCGTTTACAATCTGGCGGGTGGCTTCGTTCGATATGGTGTTGATTAATAGCTGTCCGTAGTTAGGCGACGGCATATTGGGTGCATACACAGTATGGAAACGTGGCGAACTTGTCCCGATAAAGCTGGTTACGTTGGTCACACGTTTGTCTTTCATCAGCACCTTCTCGAGGCTGTCAACAACCTGTTCTGTGCTTTCGAGAGACGCCCCGGTGGGCAGGTAAACTTCGCAGGCAAACTGGTTTCGTTCCATCTCGGGAAACATCTGCTGGTCGAGGTTTTTAAACAGCACCACGGCCAGAATTATGGAGCCAGCCCCAGCTAGGAGTGCAGTTTTTGGATTCCTGAAAGCCATTTCGAGCGAAGCATCGAACCAGCCTTGAAGTACATCAAGAAACGATTTACTTTTCTTTGCCGATTCATGCTTTTTTAATCCTTTCTTGATGAAAACAAAATCGAGGTATGGAACCAAAAGTACAGCAACCAAAACCGAAACAATAAGCGCAATACTTATTACAATTGGAAGTGGCCGCATAAATTCGCCCGCCGTTCCGGGAACCATGAATCCGAGCGGAATATAAGCTGCCATAATTGCCAGCGTTGCGGTAATTATTGGAGTCAGCAGCTCTTTGGCGCTTTTTATGGCAGCGTGCCACGGCGAAATCTGGTGATCTATTTTTTCAACATGATTATCGATTACGACAATCGAGTTGTCAACAATCATCCCCAAAACTAGGATAAGTCCAGCCAATGAAACGGTATGAAGCTCAACGCCGAAGAAATAAAGAAAAGCCAGAGTTATCAGTACCGCAATGGGAACAGTAATACCTGCAACCGAAGCAACCCGCAACGGAAGCAACAGCATAGTCACCAAAATAACGGCGATAATGGCAATCAGGAATTCGTGCATAAAGTTCGAAACTGACTCATCCACATATTTTGGTAGCTCCGAAATTTTGGCCACCTCAATTTCGGCTGAAGAATTCTTTTTGAAGTTTTCAATGGCTTTGTCAACATCAGCTCCGTATTCCACAATGTTGTTGCCGTTTTGCATTTCGAGCGAAAGAAGTATCGTTTTCTTTCCGTTTTGCCTGATGTAATTATCCGGATCTTCATACCGCCGCTCGATTGTAGCTATGTTTTTCAGCCTAACGATGTTCCCGCTAGGGTCTGAATATACAATCTGATCAGCCAAATCTTTTTCCGATTCGAAATTAGTTGGAAGATGGATCGCCAGGTTGTATTTCCCGTCTTTCAGTGTTCCGGCGTAATTTACCATGCCATTGGGTAGGTAGG
This sequence comes from Bacteroidota bacterium, assembly GCA_021849365.1. Taxonomy (GTDB): domain Bacteria; phylum Bacteroidota; class Bacteroidia; order Bacteroidales; family Prolixibacteraceae; genus Aquipluma. The sequence continues at coordinate 9,631 of JAJZSZ010000124.1, forward strand.
AACCCAGTAATGAGATGGATTTAATGTTGTATTCGTTAAGCAATTCGGGTTTTACGTTGACGTATATTTTTTCTTTTTGAAGCCCGAAATGCTTGATTTTTGAAGTGGCTGGAATTTTACGGCATTCCGATTCCAGTTTTTTTAGTTCCTTTTCAAGCTCTTTGTAGCTTTTGGAGTCAGAAGAGAGTGTGATTAGCAATGCCGAAGTGTCTCCAAAGTCGGAGTTGGCAATCAAAGCCAGGACTCCGGTTGGCAGGGTCGATTTCAGTTCTCCTAACCCGTGTTTTAGCTTCGACCAGAACTGGTCGGCGTTTTTTACATTGTCGTTCAGCTCAACGAAAATGTACATGATTCCTTCTCTTGAATAGGAATAAGTTTTTGCCTTTTTTACTTCGGAATAACCAAAAATGTAATTCTCGACAACGGTAGTGAGTTGCGATTCTACTTCTGCTGAAGTAGCCCCCGGATAAACACCAACGATTACTCCCTGGCGGATAGTGAATTGTGGGAACTCGTTCCTTGCCATTTTTTTCAGCGCCACACCACCAACCAGCATAAATAAAACGGCGATGAGAATAACGATATTCCGATTCCGCATAGCGGCCTCGATAAATCCAGTCTTTTTGTGGCTCATGTTACAAGGTAATTATGCAGTTGTCCGACAATTTTTCCTTTCCTTCTACCACAACAACCTCACTGGTTGTCAGGCCGCTAATAACTTCCAAACCCGAAGACTGGAAATTTCCCACTTTAATCGTTTGCTTTTTAACGCTTTTACTGTCGGGAGTAACAATGTATACATATGAATTCCCATCTGAGTCTTTCGATACGGCGTTATACGGGACCAAAACCATTTGCTTATCAATGTTTGTATTTAGGGTAACATCGCAAACCATGCCTGGCTTGATTTTCAGGTCGTTGTTTTTTACAGTCAGTTTAACTTCATAGGTCCTCGAAAACTGATCAGCAACAACACCAATATTCGTAATTGTACCCTCAAATTGCTTGTTATCGAGCGCCGAGATGGTAAATCCGGCAGTCATTCCTTTCCTGATTTTCCCGATTTCATTTTCCGGAACCGATATTTTTACCATTACAGTTTCGATTTTTACCAGCTCGATGGGTGAAAAACTTGAGATGGCCGATTGGCCGGGCTCTATATTTCGTTTCCCGACCACTCCGCTTGTTGGGGCATACAGGTTGCATTTGTCGAGGTTATTCTTTGCAATCTCCAGTTGCGATTCAGCTTTTTTCAGATTGGTTTCCATTTCAACCCATTTTACCTCCGGAAGGCTGCCGCTGTTATACACTTGTTTCAGACGGTCGTAGGCATCTTTTGCCTGGTTGTAAATAGCCTGCGACGAGTTGTAAATGCTTTGGTTGTCGGTTTTATCGACGGTAGCCAGTAGTTGACCTTTTCGCACAACATCTCCCTCCTGAACCAGTACTTTCTCAACGGTTCCCGGACTTTGAAACGTAAGCGGAATTGTCTGCGCAGCTTCAATCGTTCCGCTGTACCTCAAATTCGATAGGCTGTTTACCATTTGTACAGCCTGTGTCTTTACTTTAATCGGAGCAACTGCGCTGGTTGCTGTTTCCGACTTTTGTTTGCAACTAATGGCTGCGAACAAAACGGCGAGTAAAATCAGATTCTTTTGCATTTTCATCATTGTTTAATTGTTTCGAGATACTGAACGTTTGGTATGTAATTCATATTTGAAAATAACATACTGAACGGTCGGTATGTGACAAATATTTTATTAATTGTTTTTTCCTTTTAAAATTTGATTACTGCTTTTTTAGGAGTTTGTAAAATTCGAAGTTCTGTTGCTTCAGTAGTGCGATGGCATCGTCGATCGAATTGTTTCTGACCAGGTTACCAGCAAGACCCAT
>JAJZSZ010000125.1 GCA_021849365.1 Bacteroidota bacterium
ACGCTGAAAACGCCCTGCGGCGCATTCGTCACCCTGAACAAGGATGGCAAACTGCGCGGATGTATCGGGCGGTTCAATCCTGAGCAGCCACTGTGGAAGGTCGTTCAAACTATGGCTATTGCCGCCGCCACGCAGGACTACCGTTTCGAGCCGGTAACTTCAGGCGAAATTAGTCAGCTTGAAATCGAGATTTCAGTGTTGACGCCTTTGAAACGGATAACGTCAGCCGACGAATTTAACCTTGGCATACAGGGCATTTACATCAAAAAAGGAAACCAAACGGGTACATTTTTGCCTCAGGTAGCTGCGCAAACAGGCTGGAGCAAAGAGGAATTCCTCGGTCACTGTGCGCAAGACAAAGCCGGAATTGGCTGGAATGGCTGGAAATCGGCAGAGTTGTACACGTATGAGGCGCTGGTTTTTAAGGAAGAAAAATAGTTTCTGTGGTTCCTTTTGTTTCTATAGTTTCTTTGGTTAGCGGGTAAAGAAGTTATCGGAAATCAGGAAAAGGCAATTGTTTCGGGGGTTTCTATAGTCTCTTTTGTTCCTGTAGTTTAGATCAAATGAAACACGGCAACTGCTTTTTTCAACGATAGAAACCCAGAAACTACCAGAAACAATAGAAACAAAACATATAGTTTATGAGTACAATAAAGCGTTTTGAAGATCTGGAAGTTTGGAAACTGGCAAGAGAACTTTGTAACGATGTCTTTCAACTTACTTCGCAGAAAGACTTTTCAAGAGATTTTGGCTTGAGAGATCAAATTAACAACTCAAGCGGCTCTATCATGGATAACATTGCCGAAGGCTTTGAGCGCGATGGCAGCAAGGAGTTTTCGCAGTTTTTGGCCATATCCAAAGGTTCCTGCGGCGAGTGTCGTTCTCAACTTTATCGGGCGCTCGACAGAAAATACATTTCGCCGGAGCAGTTTGAATTGACATCACAGAAAACGATTGATTTGGGCCGAAAAATCGCGAATTTCATGAGCTACCTCAAATCTTCAGAACTAAAAGGAAACAAATACAAACCACCAACCCAACCCCCAAAACCCTAGAAACCTTAAGACTCTCAGAAACCACAGAAACGATAGAAACCCCAGAAACAATAGAAACCGAAAATGAATACCGCTTATCCGCTCTGGACAATCACCATTCTCGTCATTTTGTTTTACGCACTTTCATTTGGATTTTCGAAAGTTGGACTGGTAAGTAAACAGAATCACCGGAAATTCTGGAATGTGTTGCTGTTGCTCACTTTTCTGACTACGGCACTGCTTGGGCTTTTCATGGTGGTGAAAATCAATTACAAACTGCAGTTCCCGTTTTACGAAAAGCTGGTAGCCTGGCACGTTGAGTTCGGCATTGGAATGGCCATCATCGCGATTTTTCATTTCTCATGGCACCTGAGTTATTATCTTCAGCTCTTGCATCCAGAGAAACGAGCCCAAAAACTTTCACCAAGAGAACTAGAGAACGATTTAGATGAACAGCGGCTCAAACTTTCCGCATTCCTTTTGGGCAGCACCAGTATCATCGCGCAAGTCATTTTGTTGCGCGAATTTTTGTCGGTTTTCAGCGGAAATGAGCTGGTGATTGGCCTGGTAATGGCCAACTGGATGATTCTGACTGGGCTCGGCGCCTGGCTGGGAAAATTTCGATTGCGGTTTCGGCGCTCGTTTTTGGTTGTCGCCACCGGACTGCTTTTGCTTTCTGTTTTGCCTTTTGCAACAGCATTTCTGATCAATTTCCTGAAAAATATCGTCTTCCCGGTTGGTGCGCTCATCGACGTGTTACAAATCTTTTCCAGCTCGTTCATTCTGCTGACGCCGTTTTGCCTGGTGAGTGGATTCCTGTTCACGTTTATTGCCAAAAGCTTTTCTGAAGTACGGCGACAAAACGAAACCGGTGCAGTTTATGGCTTCGAGTCGGTTGGCAGCGTTGCCGGAGGTTTGCTCAGCGGATTGCTCTTTGTTTCAGTCCTTTCGTCGTTCGAAAGTTTGCTGGTGCTTTGCCTGCTGAACGGGGCAATTTTGTTTATCATCAGCATTCAAAATAAGAAAAAAGCCGCTGTTTGGCTGCCTTTGGCGGTGGCAGGTATGGCGTTCGTTTTGCTGTTTTTTCAGCCTGAGACGCGCATCCGTAGTTTTTTGTATCCCAATCAGGAAATCGAGGTTTCAAAAGATTCGCCGCATGGAAACATCGTCGTCACCCGGCGCGAAAAAATGTGGAGCGTTTACCTGAACAACAACCTGCTTTTTGATTCTGAAAATTTTATGCTGAACGAGGAAGCCGTGCATTTTGCCATGCTTCAACACCCCAATCCGGAGTCGGTTTTGCTGGTTTCGCGCGGACTTTCAGGACAGATTGCCGAACTGAAAAAGCACAAACCTACGCGGATTGACTATGTGGAGGACAACCGTTGGTTGCTGGCTTTGATGAAAGATTCGCTGGCCAAAATGACCGACGAACGCATTTCGGTGCACGCCACCGATCCGCTGCGGTTTATCCGGCGAACCCGGCAAAAATACGATGTAGCCATCCTGAATCTGCCCGGTCCGGCAACGATGCAGGCCAACCGCTTTTACACACTCGAATTTTACCAGCTTCTGAAGCAAAAAATGTCGGCAAACGGTGTGCTTTCGTTCGGCATTTCGTCACCGCCCAGTTACCTGAACCAGGAGGCGGTTGACCTGAACTCGACTTTGTTTGTGACACTGAAAAAGGTGTTTCGAAATGTGATCATCTTGCCCGGCGAGCAAAATCATTTTCTGGCGTCGGACGTGCCGCTCACGACCAACATTGCAGAACGCGTTCAGGCAAAAGAAATCGAGACGCGGTACGTCAATTCGGACTACATCGACGATGCCTTGCTGAAAAGCCGCAGTGCAACCATTTTTGCAGCCTTGAACACCGGCGAGCAACCCAACCAAAACCTGAAACCGGTGTCGTACTTTCAGCAACTGGCCTACTGGATGAGTCAGTTTAAAGGCAACTACTGGCTGTTCGGAGTGGTGGCCGGAGCGCTGTTTCTGTTCTTTTTCTTCTCCGGAAATACGGCGTCGCAAACCATATTCGTAACCGGTTTCTCGGCCTCAGGCATGGAAATTTTGTTGCTGTTTGGCTTGCAGGTTTTCTTCGGAAATATCTACCTGCTCACCAGTTTTGTCTTCGCCGGATTCATGCTCGGATTGGGTCTTGGTTCGTTCTTCGGGAAACAATTTCAGGAGAAAAATTTACTGGCGCTAACGCAAATTACAATTGCCGTTTTCGCGGCTGTTGCTGGCTTTGCGCTGTTTTCAGGAGGAATAGCCAATCTTCCGGAGGCAATCGTTTACTCGATTTTCCTGCTGGCTACCGTTTTGATCGGCGGGCTGACAGGCTTCCAATTTTCACAGTCGAGCCAGCTTCAACGCGGAGATTTTGCAGAGACTTCAGGAAAAACCTACAGTTTCGATTTGATTGGCTCAGCGTTCGGTGCTCTGGCCGTGAGTATTTTTCTGGTTCCGAAACTGGGAATCGTCGGATCGGTTTGGCTGATAGCAGGCATCAACCTGATTTTTGCCGCTTGGCTGTTCCTGAAAACAAAGGTCAGGATTTGAAACCCGGCAACTGTTTTTTCGTTCAGAAACAATACTGAAAAGCCTTTAAAACATGGAAAGCAACGATATGAACAAGCGCGATTTTTTGAAACATGGACTGGCCGCCACCGGGGCGATGGCGTTTGCCCCGATGATGGGATTTTCGGCGTCGGCAGGTGAGAAACCCTGGAAATGGAGCAAGGAAGGCCTGTATTGGACCACCACGCCGCGCGGCCCAAAATGCCTGATTTGTCCGAACGAATGCGTGATCAAGGAAGGCGAGACGGGCGTTTGCCACAACCGGACCAACTACCAGGGCAAAATCTATTCGATGGCCTACGGAAATCCCTGCGCCGTGAACATCGACCCGATTGAGAAAAAGCCGTTTAACCATTTTTTGCCGGGATCGAAAGCGTTTTCGATTGGCACGGCGGGCTGCAACCTGGCCTGCATGAACTGCCAGAACTGGACCATCTCGCAGGTGAGTCCGAAGGAAACGCGCAATTACGATCTGATGCCCGATAAGCTTGTTGAACAGGCTATTGCCGCCAAATGCCAATCCATTGCTTACACGTATTCGGAGCCCATCTCGTTTTACGAATACACGCTCGACTCGGCAAAACTGGCACGGCAGGCGGGAATCAAAAACGTGCTGGTGACGGCTGGCTACATCCATCAGGAGCCCTTGCGCAACTGGTGCAAATACATTGATGCCGCGCGGGTCGATTTAAAATCGTTCAGTAACGACATTTACATGAAACTGAGCGCCGGTGCGCTTCAGCCGGTGCTCGACACGCTGAAAACCTTTGCCGAACTGGGTGTTTGGCTCGAAATCATCAACCTCGTGGTTCCCAGTTGGACCGACAACCTCGACATGATCAAGCGCATGTGCAACTGGCTGGTCGAGAATGGATTGGCCAATTATCCGATTCATTTCGACCGTTTCCATCCGGATTATAAACTCACGCAGTTGTCGGCGACACCCATTGGCGTGCTGACACAGGCGCGCGATATTGCACTTTCCGCCGGAATGAAATACGTGTACATCGGCAACGTTCCAGGTTTGGACGCGCAGAATACCATCTGTCCCAAATGCAAACAGGTGGTGGTCGAACGGCGGGGTTTTACCGTTGTGAAAAACGATTTGGTGAAAGGCTGCTGCCCCAAGTGCGGCGAAAAAATTGCCGGTGTTTGGGAATAAGCGATTACGACTGATTCACAACGATTTCAAAGATAAAAGTGAGGGTTTCACTCAAAGTGAAGCCCCCTCACTATGTATTTAAACGCTGGCCACAAACGGCGCTTTCCGGCAATAACTTTCGTCAAAAAGCTGATCGACCAGGAAAATCGCTAGGCTTCCGGAGTTTATTTTTCCTGAAGGACAATCTTTGAGGTTCACAGCAAGTTCTCCGCTGGCTTCCTGAAATTCGATAAACGGAACGCGCACCAGCGTCCAGTTCACCGGGCTTTGTTCCAACAGTGCATACGATTTTTGGCGATCGGCGTGGATTTCTGGATAATTGGCTTTCATCCACTCGGTGCCCATCAGCGTTTCTTTGCCTTTTCGATCAGATGGCGCGTCTACATTTAGTCCGGCCAGAGAAATCAGGCGTTTGATGCCGGATTCATTCATTGAATCGAGCAGGTTTTGGGTTGCACGGCTGGCCACCAACGGTTCGCCGGGGCGCTGACCAACCACACTGATGATGGCGTCGCAGCCTTCGACCAACTGCCGGACGCTTTCATGATGGGTTGCGTCGCCCTTCACGATTTCGATTTGCTGACTTTGAATGAGAAACTGTTTGGGATGCCGAAGCAGTACTTTCAGTTGAAAACCCTCGTTGATTAAATGATTGACGAGATATTTGCCGGTGCGGCCACCGCCACCCAACACGGCTATTTTTCGTTGTTTCATATACTTCTCTTTATAAAATTTTGAACGTGAAAATTTAGTTCTCAGGAAAGAGAACGAGTTGATAGCTTCATTTTCTGCTACCTGAAATACTGATATTTACAAAGAGAGTTTAATGCTGCAAAAATAGTAAAATTGCCGGAGTCTGGGACTAAAGTGATAATTCCCGCATCGAATCGCCGTGTCAACCTGGCCGGTCAAAATCTCAGAACTTTTTTACCTTTACCGGAAACGATAAATTTTGTCTCATGAACGATGCCCTTTCCTTCGGACTTTTATGTTTTACCTCATTTTTCACGTTGATTAATCCGCTAAGTACTATGCCGGTTTTTATGACCATGACTGCCGGTTTGACGGATAAGGAACGTACCAGGACTGCACGGAAAGCATCGATTGTAGCTTTAATCACCATTGTCATTTTTGCACTTTCCGGGCAATTGCTTTTCAAATTCTTCGGCATATCTGTTAATAGTTTCAGGGTGGTTGGCGGAGTTATCTTTTTTATCATGGGCATGGACATGCTTCAGGCACGGCTCGGGCAAGTGAAAATTAAAGATTCGGAAGTAAAAACCTATGTGAACGATATTTCGGTAACCCCATTGGCCATCCCAATGATTTGTGGTCCCGGCGCCATTACCAACTCAATTGTTTTAATGGAAGATGCCTCAACGATCACCCGAAAAATTATCCTTTTCAGCATGATTTTGGTGGTCATGTTTATCACTTACCTTGTTTTTTACAGCTCATCTCGCATTCTCAAAATACTCGGACAAACGGGAATCAACGTCATGATGCGCCTGATGGGCTTGATTGTTATGGTGATTGCCGTCGAATTTTTCTTTAGTGGATTAAAACCGATCATCCTCGACATGATAAAGGGATAATTTTCTACTTTTGCTGCGTATTGGTTGATGGGTTTTCTTAATTGAAAACTTATCTGAAAAGGGAATCCGGTGCAAAACCGGAGCTGTACCCGCAGCTGTAAGCCTCTGTAATGCTTTTGCAACCTCTGCCACTGTTCCTTTGGGGGATGGGAAGGCCGCAAAAAGTGAGGTGAGCCAGAAGACCTGCCAGTTCAAAATCAACAAAAGTCGAATCTTCGGGAAAAAAGATCGGTGAAAAGCATCTTATCGCATTTTCATTCTGTTTCTTCCGGAATAATTTTTAGTGAAATGAAGTTATTTTCATCGTGGAGCGGTGGCAAAGATTGTATGCTGGCCTTGTACCGAATCCAGAAATCAGGCGAACACGAGGTAAAAGTTCTCCTGAACATGTGCGACAGCGATTCTGATTTTTCGCGCTCGCATGGCATCCAAAGCAGCATGATTGTAAGGCAGGCCGAGGATTTGGGAATTGAGTTGCTGCAACCCAAAACCGACCGCGTCGGCTACGAACAGAATTTTAAGGCCGCTATCCTGAAACTGAAAGAGCAGGGAATCTCTGGTGGCGTTTTTGGCGACATTTACCTGTGGGAGCACCGCCACTGGATTGAGCGCGTTTGTGCTGATTGTGACGTTGAGACAATTTTTCCGTTGTGGGATAATCCGGTAAACGAACTGGCAGAAGAGATTATCGATTCAGGTTTTAAAACCATTGTAGTTTCGGTGAATGCCAAACAGTTGACCGAAAACTTCATTGGCCGTATATACGATCAGGATTTTGTGGATGAGTTGTCGAAAATTGAAGGTGTTGACGTGTGTGCCGAGCTGGGCGAGTTCCATTCGTTCGTGTTCGACGGACCGAATTTCAAACATCCGGTGGCTTTCCAAAAGGGAGACGTCAGTTTCAGTGATAATCACTGGTTTTTGGAGATCAAATAGCCTCATCCCCAACCCTTCTCCGGGGGAGAAGGGAGTTTTAAGAGTATATTAATGTGAATTTATACTTCCTAAAGTCCTCCGTTTGGGGGATTAGGGGGCAAAAAAGTCTATATGAAAAAAATAGTTTTCCTCAGTATTTTATTGATTGTTTGCCTGTTTGCGCAGGCACAGGAAGCCAAACGCATTGTTTCGCTGGTTCCGTGGATGACCAAAAGCCTTTACCTGATGGGCGAACAGGGCCGTTTGGTTGGCTGTACCAACTATTGCCCGGTTGAAGCTACCGACAAAATTCCGGTGGTGGCCACAGCCGTAAATGTGAACATCGAAAAGTTGCTGATGCTCAAGCCCGACCTGGTTTTTGCCTCGTCGCTCATCAAGCCCGAAATTCTGGATAACGTCCGTAAACTGGGCATCAAAATCGAATACATGCCTTACCCTAAATCGTTCGACGAAATTTGCACCGATTTTATCCGCGTTGGCGAACTGGTTGGACAACAGGCGAAAGCTAAAAATATTGTGGCGCAGCAGCGCGACCGGATGACCAAAATCAGGGCAAAAATTCCGGCAGGGAAACACCCGAAAATGTTTATCCAGATTGGAGCCAAACCCTTGTTTTGTGCTGTCCCACAAACATTTATGAACGATTTTATTACTTTCTCCGGAGGGACAAACATTGCGTCAGAATTAAAAACCGGCAGCATCACCCGCGAATATGTATTGACGCAAAATCCTGATATCATTTTTATTGTGACGATGGGCATTGTGGCCGAGGAGGAGCGCGATACGTGGCTGAAATATCCGTCGGTTTCGGCCAGCAAAAATAAGCAGATTTTCATCCTCGATTCGGACAAAACCTGTAGTCCAACGCCGGTGCTCTTTGTTGATGCGCTGGAGGAAATGATCCGATTAGCCTACAAATAAGTATGATTTCCGGACATGGCGACGACAGCTTTCGCCTGAATAAGCCCGTGAAAGCTGATTTTAGCTCGAATGTTTGGTATGGCGGTCCCTCGCCCGAACTACTTCGGCACTTGCAGCAAAACATTTACCGTATTGGCAATTATCCTGAACCGGATGCCGCCAATTTATGCCTGAAAATAGCAGGTTACCATCGGGTAAAATCATCGCAGGTATTGGCTTTCAACGGTTCAGTCGATGCTTTTTACACCATCGCGCTGGCTTTTCGCGGGAAGCATTCAGCTATTTTATCGCCTGCCTTTTCCGAGTACGAAGATGCTTGTCGGATGCACCAGCACCGAATCAGTTTTTTTTCATCCGATGAAGATTTGCCCGCAGTAGATTTATGCTGGGTAGGCAATCCGAATAATCCTGACGGGCATATTTTCAGCTTTTCTGAAATTGAAGCATTTTTGGGCAAACATCCCGAAAATGTTCTAATTGTTGATGAAGCCTATGCCGGATTTATTCCTGAATTTCGGTCGGCAATTGAGCTGACTGATCGGTTTGAAAACCTGATTGTGGTTCGTTCGCTTACCAAATGCTGCGCTATTCCCGGTCTACGGCTGGGTTATGCGATTACGTCGGAAAAAATTGCGGCAAAACTTTGGAAATTTCAGCAACCCTGGTCGGTAAATGCATTGGCGCAACTGGCAGGTAAATTTTTGATAGAAAATGATATTCCGAATCAACTTGATCATCTGGAAATAATGAGGCTTTCGCAGTGCCTTCAGAAAAGTATTGATCAACTCGATGGGTTTCGGGTGGTTCATTCGCAGGCGCCGTTCTTTTTGGTTGAAATGCAAACCGGAATCGCCGCTAAATTGAAAGAATTTCTGATTCAGCAGCACGGCATTCTCATCCGCGACGCAGCCAATTTCCGTGGATTAAACGAACGTTTTTTCAGGGTTTGCATCCGAAGCGAGGCGGATAATGCGTTGCTGCTGAAAGGACTAAATGCATATTAAAAAGTTGGAACAAATTCTGGGGCTTTGCCCCAATCCCCAATTACTTTTTTGTCTTAACATAAAAAAGTAATCAAAAAAGGTCAAGGCTTAGCCCGCTTCACACGAAAAATTAACGCTTGTCGACTAAAATCTTTTAAACTCGCCTACGGCTCAAACAGAAAAGATTTTTTAACGCCGTCTTCGCTTATTTTTCGGTTCACCGGCCTAGGCCGCTTTGGGGCTTAAACTATAAAAATGGAACCAGAATATTTATTTCTTTACTCACTTCTTGTCGGCTTTGCCCTTGATTGTCTGTTGGGCGACCCGCTTTGGTTACCGCACCCCATCAGGCTTTTTGGTAATAGCATTTCTTTTTTTACTGAAAAACTGAACCACGGCAGAAATCGTCGGTTGAAAGGTGCTGCAATGGCTTTGGGGCTGATTGCATTCACTTTTCTTTCATTAGACTTCGCTTTTGGGTGGCTTCAGGAGTACGAATGGATTTATCTGGCATTCACGGGAGTTGGTGTTTTCTACGGATTGGCCAACCGCAGCCTCATTCATGAGTCGTACAAAGTGATGTGCGAATTGAAAACAAACGGATTGCAAGGTGGCCGTGAGCAACTGAGTTATATTGTTGGCCGTGACACCCGAAACCTGAGTGAGCAGCAGATTCGCACGGCCGTTCTCGAAACGTTGGCCGAAAACCTAAGCGATGGCGTAATTGCCCCGCTTTTTTACTACGCACTGGGTGGAGTTCCGGCAATGCTGGCCTACAAAATGGCCAACACACTCGATTCAATGATCGGCTACAAAAACGATAAATACCGCGAATTTGGCTGGTTTGCTGCCCGGTTCGACGATGTCGTTAATTTCGTTCCCGCCCGAATTACAGCACTTTTAATGGTTGTTCTTTCCCTTAGCCCGCGTGGACTGGCATATATTTTCAAGTTTGGGCACAAACACAGCAGTCCAAATGCCGGTTACCCCGAAGCTGCGCTGGCCGGAATCCTGAATTGCCGCTTTGGTGGCCCAAATGTGTATCACGGGCAGTTGGTCGAAAAGCCATATATCGGCGCGAATCCGCGAACGTTAACCAACACCGATTTCAGAAAAACCTGTTTCCTGAATTTTTTCACCTGTTTGGTGTTTGTTGGACTGATCTGCGCTGCCGTGATATTCTTACAACACGGATAGCACAGATTTTCACCGACATAAGAATATGTTGCATTTTAATCTGTGCTTCTCCGTATAATCTGTGGTAAAAAACTTTACTTTTGCCCGTGGAAATGGTTCCGAAGTTGGCTTTTCGCCAACAAGGACGAACATGGGAATCCGGTGTAAATCCGGAGCTGTACCCGCAGCTGTAAGCCTGAAAAAACTTTTTGGACTACAAAGCCACTGTCCCGAAACTTGGGATGGGAAGGTGTCAAAAAGCAGGTGAGCCAGAAGACCTGCCACTTCCAGTACGTTAATCATAGCTTTCGGGATAAAAGCATGGGATGATATTCATCTGGTTTATCCATTTTGTTCCTTTTTTTGTCAGCCCGGGATGTATCGGGGAACATGCTGAAAGTTTATGGTCAACATTTTTTAATGTTTAACCATAAAGGAATGTGTTATGAATTTTAAACAACTGACGTTCGTCTGCACGGGATTACTCTGTTCGTTCGGAGCCGTTGCTGAGATGATCGATTCGACCAAAGTGTATCCGCTTCAGGAAGTTACCGTTCACGCCTCGCGCATGGAGCGCAAGCTGAAAGACCTTCCGCAGAAAGTTGAAATTATTTCTTCTGATTTGATTAAATCGCTTCCAACCGAAAACCTTGCCGAGGCGTTGAAGCGAACTACCAACCTCGACATTATTCAGTATCCCGGATTGTCGGCCACCATTGGGATGCGTGGTTTTTCGCCCAGTGCCCACGCGCGCAGCTACACCCTGTTGCTCATCGATGGCAAGCCTGCCGGTACTACTAACCTGGCAACCATTGATCTCGACAATGTGGAGCAGATCGAGATCGTGAAAGGCTCGTACTCGGTACTTTACGGCTCCGATGCCATGGGCGGCGTGGTGAATATCATTACAAAAAAAGGCAGCGCCACTCCTGAAGGAAATGTTTCGGTCGAATCGGGTAGTTTCGGTTACCGGAAATTGTCGACCCGTTTCTCTGGAAATCATGGTAAAAACCTCAGCTACGAAATGGGCTACAGCCGTCAGGAACAAACCAAAGACTACCGAATTGGCCAGAAAAACTTCCTGAAAATGTCAGATGTTGATAAGCTTATTCTCGACAAAGCGTCGTATGGCG
>JAJZSZ010000126.1 GCA_021849365.1 Bacteroidota bacterium
AATCTGAATCGTCAGCTTTCCTTCCGAAGTAAGTACTTTAAAAGCAGCGTTAATAAATTGCTGAATGTCGGCGTCGGTTAGCAGGTGCACCAATGTATTTCCGAAACAAATAACCGTATCGAAATAGGATTCAGGAAAACGTTCGGCAATGGTGAGCATGTCCAGTTGCTCGAAAACCGGGAACATGGATTCTTCCGATTTATTTTTCTGCGCCAACTGTATCATTTGTGAGTCGAAATCGAAGGCCCAGGTTGGAAAACCAAAGTGGGTGAGTGCAAATGCCAGCTCGCCCGTAGCGCAGCCTACATCCAAAATACGGGCGCCGTTGTATGGAAGTACATATTTCAGAAATTCGATTTGTGCCGGATTGAACGGAAAAATATGTTGGTAATGTGGTGCAATGCTGGTGTAAAATGGTGATGACATAGATTTATTTACTATTTGATTATTTACAATTTACGAATGAATTGTATGTCGTTGATTCGTTTTTATAACTCATCATTCATAACTTTAAATTCATCATTTTATTTCGGGTATTCAATTCGAACGTGGTAAATACTTATTAATCGCTCGAGCAAAGTGCTTTTCAGAATATTAATATCGCGCAAGGTCAGGTCGGCATCAATCAATTGATTCGATTTGATTTTCTGATCGACCAGGTAATCGATCATTTCAATAAATGCAGCAGCTGTTTTTTCTTTCAAACTGTGAGCTGTTGCTTCAATTCCGTCGGTAAGCATAACAACTGCTGTTTCTTTACTGTGCGGTATTGGTCCGGGATACGAGAACCTGCTGGTGTCAACATCAACACCTGGGTTGTCAATCAGGTATTTCTTATAGAAATAGTTTGATTGGGTGGTTCCGTGGTGCGTTGTGATGAACGAAATCAGAACTTCGGGCAATTTGTATTTTCGGGCGAGATGAACACCGTTTGTTACATGGTCGATAATTATTTCGGCACTTTTCAGGTAGTCAAGATTATCATGCGGATTTAAACCTACCGCCTGATTTTCGATAAAATACTCTGATTTATGAGTCTTGCCAATATCGTGATACAACGCTCCGGCATATACCAAAAATGGATTTCCTCCAATTTTTTGAATCACAGCTTCGGCCATATTGGCTACCTGCAGCGAGTGCTGGAATGTCCCGGGAGCTTCTTCCGCAAGTTTGCGCAACAGAGGCTGATTGGTGTTCGAAAGTTCCATTAAGGTAACATCCGACACAAACCCAAATGCTTTCTCGAAAATGTAAATGAGCGGATAAGTGATAAAAATAAAGAAGCTGCTGAATCCAAACCATTTGATGTTCATCCAGTTAATGGTTTTTAGACTTCCCTCCTGAACCAATGCCATCGCCACATAAACAACCGAATAAGCCAAAAATACCCAGAGTGCAGAAAAGATGATGTGTGATCGTTTGTGCAGTTTGTTCAGACTGAATACGGCTATAATACCAGCAATCATTTGCAGAATAATAAACTCATAACTGTTTGGAGCAAAATATCCAATAAGTAGTGTGGTTATCATCAGCGAGAAAATAGCCGTACGCGAATCAAAAAATATACGAACCAAAATAGGCAATATAGCCATTGGAACCATGTAAATGTTAATTGAATTTACCTTTGTGGCAATGGCAGCTAAAAAAATCATAATCACAATCATCGTAATGATAAAAGTCAGTTTGCGCTTGTGCTCAAATATTTCTCGACGGTAAAAAATCAAGTACAGGAACATTAAAGCAATAAGAGTAGCAATGACCACGATTCGGCCCGCAATTACAAGTAAATACTCTATGTTGTCGCCCCGTTTTGTTTCGTATGCATTTTTGAGCGACTCAAGAATAATGTATTTCTCTGAACCCACTAAGTCTCCCTGGAAAATGATTCGTTCGCCAGCCTGCACCATGCCCTTCGTTGACGAAAGTCCGTCGAGAATCTGTTTGCGCTCGTTTCGGTTCATTGCCTCGTCAAAACTGAGATTTTCGGTAATGTAGTCGCTCAGGTTAATTCTCTTGATAAAGTCGTCGTAGTTTCGGCCCAGCAGTTTCCGAATGGTATCATTCAGTTCAAGGTAGGCCGATTTAATGGAATACAGATTGCTTGTCGGAACTTTTATGGCCTTATTCCCTTTGATCTGTCTTATTTCAGATTTTCCGTCAAGCTCTTTGTATGCATTAGCCGATTTGGGAAGTATTCCTGATGCATAAATACTTTGCAGAATCACCGGAAATCCGGAAATCGATTTTATAGATTTTAGTGCCGGATTTGTTTCCGTTAGCTTTGATAAGCTTGCTGCAAACTCACGGGTTTTAGCCGATTCAACTAACGTGTCAAGTGTAAAGTATGGTATGTAATTGGCTAGTAACGAATCGCTTTCGAGTTTAATTTCCGCCTCGGTTTTTAATATGGCAAAATTGAAAGGCGCAATCAGTGTTTCATGTCTCCAGGGACTACCTTTCTGAAATTCGTATTTGAAACGACTTTCGCCCGGAAACACCAGAAAAATTAAGCTAATGCCTGCAACAAACACCATCAGTAGATAAAAAAGATGGTACGAATGGTTGAGTTGGGTTAATAACTTTTTCATAAGTTCTGGATTTTGAAAACGGTTGCAATTTAGAAAGTAACGGCTAAGTTTTATCTTTGATAAACTAAAATTAATAAAATCTTCGAAGTTTCGGGCAATAGGGCCAATTTGCACAAAAATGCTTTAGGTCTGCTTGGTCGATCCGTTAATATTTCAGGTTATGAATTACGGTATTTCAGGATTGAGCATTATTCCGGTTCGGCGCGAACCCAGCGAATTAAGTGAAATGATTACTCAGATTCTTTACGGTGAACATTTTGTAGTCAACGAGATTATGCTGGGCTGGGCACATGTTAAACTGGCTTTTGATGGTTGCGATGGCTGGGTTGACATGAAGATGATTACTCCGCTGGCTGAAAAAACCTATCAGAAGATCGATCATGCACCGTACGCAGTAACAACCGATATTTTTAATATTGTTCCTGTAAATACAGAACAAACCGTGATGATTGTTGCCGGAAGTACGCTGCCATGCTGGCGTCCTACACTCAAAGAGTTTACTTTACAATACGATTCGTTTCCTCATACCGGGAACGTGACTTACCGCAAACCGGCAAATGTTCGGAAACTAATCATTGATCAGGCACTGAAATATTACAATGCTCCTTATTTGTGGGGCGGGCGATCGCCTTTTGGTATCGATTGCTCAGGTTTGGCACAGGTAATTTATAAGATGGCCGGATATGTCATCCCCCGTGATGCCAGTCAGCAGGTACACTGCGGCAGAGCGCTCAGCTTTGTTGAAGAGACAAAACCGGGCGATCTGGCATTCTTTGATGATGAGGAAGGTAAAATTATCCATGTTGGAATTATCTGGGAGAAAAATAAAATCATTCATGCCTCGGGTCAGGTTCGTATCGACAATGTTGATCAGTTTGGAATTTTTAATGTGGATACCAAGCGCTATACTCACCAAATGCGTGTGATGAAAAGAATTATAAAGGATTAGAATGAAAGGAAGTCGGGAGCCCGGAGACTGAAGAACTGCACGGTAAGTATCGTATCGAAGGGAATCTGAAATTCATAACTCATAATTCATAACTCATAAATGTTTACCTATTCTTATCCTCGGCCGGCAGTAACAGTTGATGCAATTTTAGTCAGCTCTGATAAAACTGTGCTTTTGATTGAGCGGGGTAGGGAGCCTTATAAAGGGAAATGGGCGCTTCCGGGTGGATTTATTGATATGGACGAATCGCTTGAAACGGCCTGCCTTCGTGAACTTCAGGAAGAAACCGGAATTGTAATTGATAAAGTGAAACAGTTCAAAGCTTTTGGTGCTGTTGGTCGTGACCCACGACATCGCACTATTTCAGTTGTTTTTTATGCTTTTATTGGAGAAGAACAGCCTGCACTTGCAGGCGACGACGCTGCCAAAGCCAGATGGTTTTCGCTCAACGAACTTCCGGAACTGGCTTTTGATCATGGTCAGATTCTGGAGGAGTTTAAAGTGGAAGTCCTGAAATGAAAACTGCCGGCCTTTCAGCCAGCAGTCTTTTATCTAAAATCTATTTCTATTATCTTATTCGAAGCTCTGCACACCGGCAACTTCAGCATTGCGGTCAACTTTTTTAATCAATCCCTGAAGTACTTTACCAGGACCAATTTCGGTGAATAAAGTAGCTCCGTCAGCGATCATGTTTTTGGCAGTCTGTGTCCATTTTACCGGAGCAGTCAGCTGAGCAATCAGGTTTTGTTTGATTACTGCAGGATCAGCAGTTGGTGCTGCATTTACGTTCTGGTAGATCGGACAAACCGGAGTTGAGAAAGGTGTTGCTTCGATAGCAGCAGCCAGTTCTTCGCGCGCAGGTTCCATGAGTGGTGAGTGGAATGCACCGCCAACAACCAGTTTCAATGCACGTTTAGCACCGCGGGCAGTCAATTCTGCACAAGCTTTGTCGATTCCGGCGATTGAACCCGAAATAACCAATTGTCCGGGGCAGTTGTAGTTGGCAGGAACAACAACTTCGTCGATTGCAGCACAAACTTCTTCAACGATTTCGTCGTCGCATCCAACGATAGCAGCCATTGTTGAAGGTTCAATTTCGCAGGCTTTCTGCATGGCCTGGGCACGTTTTGAAACCAGACGAAGTCCATCTTCAAAACTCAACGCACCATTGGCAACTAATGCCGAAAATTCGCCCAGTGAATGACCGGCAACCATTTCTGGTTGAAAGTTTTCCAGCGTTTTTGCCAGTAACACCGAGTGCAAAAAGATAGCGGGTTGGGTTACTTTCGTTTGTTTCAAATCTTCTTCAGTTCCGTCAAACATGATATCCGTAATTCGGAAACCTAAAATATCATTGGCTTTTTCGAAAAGCTCTTTAGCCAAAGGCGATTTTTCGTACAGGTCTTTGCCCATTCCGGGGAATTGCGCTCCCTGTCCAGGAAATACGTATGCTTTCATCGGTTGTGTTTTTAATTTACAGGCGCCAAAGATAATACTTTTTTCGGCTCAGGGAGTTTCGCAAATTTCCTTTGCAGAACTCCGTCAAAGAAACAAATTATTAAAAGTAAATCAGTGTTTTCCAATCCTGAGTCTCAGAATTAAAGCACATTTAAATTAATCACACCTTCCTCTTTGCAAATCTGCAAAATTGATTTCAAACTTTCCTCAATGTTATTGTCTAGTCCAACCGAGAAGCGCACCAATCCGGGTGAAAGGCCCATTTGTTTTTGAACTGAATCAGGAATTTCAGAAGAGGTGCTTTTGCCGGAGCAACTGAAAAGGGTTTTGAAATAGCCCAGGCTAACAGCCAGGTACCCGACATCGGCCTGTTGCATTTTTTGCATGATCTGGTGGGCCATTTCCAACGAGCCAAAATCGATAGCCAGCATTCCGCCAAAGCCATATCCTTCGTTCATTAAAGTTTTGTGCAACTCGTGCTGCGGATGGCTTTCAAGTCCGGGATACGAAATTTTCAGGCCTGCTTTTGATAACTCACGAGCCAGAAAAAGCGCATTTGAACTGTGCTGCCGAATTCGTATATGCAAGGTATGTAGGTTTTTATGGATGGATGCTGAGCGCATAGGGTCGAGAACAGGCCCTAAAAGCATGGCTGTTCCGTTGTTTACGTTCGACAGATCGTCGATAAACTTTTTTGATCCGCAAATAGCTCCTGCAACGCAATCGTTTTTCCCATTGATGAACTTGGTCATACTATATACCACAATATCGGCGCCTAAACGGGCGGGCGACATGATCATTGGCGTGAATGTATTATCAACCATCAAAAGCGCATTGTTGCGGTGGGCAATTCTCGATAATTCAGGAATGTCGGAAACCTGAAGTAACGGATTCGTAACACTTTCAGTATAAATAACCCGCGTGTTTGGCCTGATAGCGGCCTCTACCAAATCGAGCCGGGTGATGTCGACAAAACTGACTTCAATGTTGAACTTTGGCAGGTAGTTTTTCAGGAATGCATATGTTCCGCCATACGTGGTCACCGAAGTGATGATATGGTCGCCAGCACTGCAAACTTGCAGCAAGGCGCAGGTAATAGCGGCCATTCCTGAAGCTGTAATCCATGCCGATTCGGTGTCTTCCATAACCGACAATGCTTCGGCCAGATATTTATTGGTGGGATTCCAATGCCGCGAATAGAGGAAGCAGCCTTCCATGTGTCCAAGGAAAGTTTCTTCCATATCGTCGGCGTGGAGAAAGGTGAATGTCGATGAATCGGTGATCGAAGGATTTACTCCGCCAAATTCACCAAATTGTTTCAGGTGCTGGATGTTTGAAGCCGGATCAAATGTCATAATCTTATACTTTAGTTTTCTCTAAAGTTAGACTTCAGGACACAGGCGTAGTATGATTTAATTCAAGTATGGAACCTATTGTATAACATCAGGGCAGGTAAATAGCACCTCCGGAATGATCGTAATTGGCGCCGGTCACCGATTTTAGGCAATTGGGTTCTTCCATTAGCCTGAGAACTCCCAGAAATGCAAAAATGATTCCTTCCTTAAAATCAATAATCTGCGCCGAAGGGACAATTGTCTTATGCTTTGTTTTTTCGCTGAAAAGTTCGATAAGAAAAACATTATGTGCTCCACCACCCGTAATGAGCATACGGCCTTTGGGATATTGGTCAACAGCATGGCTCAACTGGTCAGAAACATGTTCGTACAAGGTGCGAAGCGTATCTGGTGGCGATAACTGAAACGAATGGATCAATGGCAGGAATTCTTCTTCGAACCACTCGCGGCCAAGAGATTTAGGCCCTTTTTGCTGGTAAAACTCAAGTTGGTTTAATAAATGAAGCAATTCTTCCTGAACCTTTCCTGTACGTCCATAATTTCCGTCGAGGTCGTACTGAAAACCTAATTCTTGAATAAACAGGTTGAATGCCATGTTTGCCGGACAAATGTCGAATGCTTTTCGTTCGCCGTTTTCGCGAAACGAAATATTGGCAATTCCTCCGAGATTAAGACAATATTCGTAGTCGCCGAACAATAATTCGTCGCCGATTGGAACCAGAGGGGCCCCTTGTCCGTTGAGGGCAACATCCTGTGATCTGAAATCACAAACGGTTGGCAGTCCTGAGTAAACAGCAATTGATGCGCCGCTTCCTATTTGTACGGTAAGTTTATTTTGCGGTTGATGGAAAACAGTGTGTCCGTGCGATGAAACCAAATCAGGTTTTTGGGGAAGATCGGCAGAGAATTCAGCAAGCTGTTTCCCGATGAATTTGCCAAAATCGTTATTCAGGAAAGCGAAATCGAGTGCATTTAAATCAGCGGCTGACGAAAGTCGATTTACCCATTTGTGCGAATACGGAACGGTTACTGCTTTTATAACTTCGAAATTCCATGAGCCATCGAAGGTAAACCTGCAGGCTGCCAAATCAAGTCCGTCGAGCGAAGTTCCCGACATTACTCCGATGCTCACATAATTTTCCATTATTATTTGTAAAAATTGGTTTTGTAAGTACTTGTGTTGCCTTTATAATCGGTAACCTCCAGGACTAATTCGTGCTTTTTGCCAAATGTAAGATGTTTCTTATCAAACGTATAATAAAGTAAATTGTTTTTCAGATCATATTCGAACAATACCCATTTCCCGTCAATGGTTCCTCTGAAATTCTCAACACCCGAAAGATTATCAGTTACTTTAAATCTCAAGGTATTCGGATCACTTTGTCCTTTCTTGTCAGTAGTATTCAACGAAACAATTTTCGGCGCTTCGGTATCAACTGCCAAAGCGTAACTTCCCAAAGTACGGATATTGCCTTCCACCCAGCCATCGTCGTATTTACCTGTAGCCGAATAAATTCGTCCGGTACCAGGATCGATTTGAGCCAACATAACTTTGCTTTGCAGGTTTTCAGGCAGGTTGACGGCTTTTATTCGCAGCGGACAGGCAAAATGCAAGGCTATCAATCCGTTATGAAGCTGGAATACGGGTGAATAAAACTTCGGAAGTGCTGGTTTTTTGGAATACTGAAAGTAGATATTGCTGTATAAAGCACCTTCAGGAATTGAAAACCTGATTCCTTCGTCTTTGATTTCGTTGTGGTGGTTGTATTTAAATAGTTCGCCTTTGGTTGGAACTGGAATTACTTTTAATTCTTTGGATTGGATTTTGAACGACAAGCCAGAAGTATTTCCATAGACATCGGCAATCTCGTATTTAATCTGGTGCATTTTGCCATCAGTGGCATCAAAAATACCCTGTTTCTCAACCGAATCGTATATCTGAAGTTTATTCCCAGGTTCAAGCCATGTTCGGTAAAATCGCTGTTTCGAGCGCATGGCCAACGCATAATCCATATGAGAGTTCACGTATTTTGAATCGTTTATCACCAGGTCGTCCATCGAGAACGAATAAATCAGTTGGTCGTCAATCGTTAGTTTGAGGGAAAAAATGCCGCATTTGTTTGGGCTTCCGTCGAGTAAATCAACCGATTGTACTCCAAAACCGATTTTTCCGAAAACCTGAATAGGCTGATTTACTTTTAACTGATACCCGTTCGCCGATTTGATAATCTCGAATTTTTGCGGAGTTTGTTTGCCAGAAACACTTGCTTCGTCAGAAAGTGGATAAACCATCAGCGCCTGAATGATAGGTTTCAGCTTATCCTTGACCGGCATGTTAAACATCAGCGGGTTGAGCATCATTTCTTCTTTTGTCCTTCTGATTTCGAAATGAAGATGAGGCCCGGCAGAACTGCCTGCATTTCCGCTTTTGGCAACCTGTTCGCCTTTTCTCACCGGCAAAACTCCCGGGGGAACAGTCTGGTCAATCGAGAATGTTTCTTTTTCATATTGAATGTTTCGGATATATTCGTCGATTTGAGGGGCAAAACTCTCCAAATGTCCGTAAACAGTTGTTGTTCCGTTGGGGTGATCAATGTACAACGCCCGTCCGTAGCCGGTAGGCGAGATGGTAATCCGTGAAACATAACCGTCGGCTGCCGCATCAACTTCAAGGCCGGTGCGTCCCTGCGTTTTGATGTCGATTCCGCCATGAAAATGATTGGGGCGGAGCTCAGCAAAATTTCCTGCCAGGAAAACCGGAATTTTTACAGGAACAGCATAATAATGCGGGTCAATTTTCTCGAGTGGTTGCGAAAAGAGATTTAATCCAATGGTTATAAGGAGGAATGTATTCAGAATTCGTTTCATTGCTTCATGTTTGAACTGCGAAAATATAAAACTTATCAAAGCCAATGAGCGTTTGGACTGCATTGGGGTAAAACGAAATATTGCATTACAGATTTCGTGTATTGGGCAAAAATGTTAATTTTGTCGATTAATGAAGTTTCGGAAGAATAAAATGAACGTTCAGAAGCATGTTTTTAGTCTTTACTTGAGTTTGTTTTTGAAAATTGATCATTTGTTTTGAGGATATTTTTGGATGAAAGTGTATTGAGATGACCGATCAGGAGAAAATTTTACTGTTAAATGTTGAGTTCAAGGTAAAGCAAATCATTGCAAGGAACGAGACACTTAAAGAGGAAAAACGCCAACTTTTGGAAAAGACCAAAGACCTGGAGGAAACGTTAAATCAGCTTCGAAAGGAAAATCAGTTACTTGAGCAGAAATACGAAAATCTGAAGCTTGCAAAAATGTTGATTGCGTCTGAAGATGAAACAAAAGATGCAAAAAGCAGAATACAAAAAATAGTGCGGGAAATTGATAAATGTATTGCTCTATTAAACAAGTAATACAAGAATAAAATGGCAGAGAAGCTTTCTATAAATATCAGGATTGACGGGCGGAATTACCCGTTGAAGGTCGAGAAGGAGAATGAAGAGAAATACAGGAAAGCGGCTAAAATAATAAACGACATCGTTCTTCAGTACCGTCAAAAGTACGTTAATAGTGATTCGCAGGATTTTATAGCGATGGCTGCTTTTCAGTTCGTAGTGAAAAATATCGAGCTGGAAGAAAAAGCTGATCAGTCGCCTTTATTTGACGGGCTGAAAAAACTTGACGAAGAATTGAGCGATTATTTGTCATTGAAGGAATAATTTTTATCATATATACGAAAACCCGCATTTTTTATTTAAATTCCGGAATTCAGAGAAAACCGTAGTTTTTAAATAAAAAATGTGGGTTTTTTTAGTGTTGAACAAGTTTAATTAATTACAAATGGAGATAATATACGCCATATCTGGCTTTCTGGGCGGTGGAGTCCTATCGTATTTTATGTGGGACAAGGCCCTGAAAAGTAAAAAAAGGAAGATCGTTAATGAAGCTGTTGCTGAAGGAGAGGTCATCAAGAAGGATAAAATCCTCCAGGCCAAAGAAAAGTTTCTTCAGTTAAAGTCGGAACATGAAGAATACATCAATGAAAAGAACAGCAAGATTAATAATTTCGAATCCAAACTTAAACAACGTGAGGCTTCGATTAATCAGCGCCGCGACGAGCTGAACCGCGAAGTCAAGGATTTCGAATCATCGAAGCATGAAGTTGAAGTCATCCGCGAAAACCTGAACAATCAGCTCGAACTCCTTGAAAAGAAAGAACATGAAGTTGAAAGCCTGCATCGTCAGCACCTCGAAAAACTCGAATTGCTTTCGGGCCTATCGGCTGAAGAAGCAAAAGCTCAGCTGGTTGATTCTCTGAAGAATGAGGCCAAAACAGAAGCCATGTCTTATATTAACGAGATAATGGAAGAGGCCAAACTTTCGGCAAACAAAGAAGCTAAAAAGATCGTTGTAAAAACAATTCAGCGTGTTGCTACAGAGGCTGCAATTGAAAACTCTGTTACCATTTTTCATATCGAAAGCGACGAAATCAAAGGCCGCATCATTGGTCGTGAAGGTCGTAACATTAGGGCATTGGAAGCAGCTACCGGTATCGAAATTATTGTTGATGATACTCCTGAAGCTATCGTACTTTCTGGATTCGATCCTGTTCGTCGTGAAATTGCCCGTTTAGCATTGCATCAGTTGGTTACCGATGGTCGTATTCACCCGGCACGTATCGAAGAGGTTGTTGAAAAAGTACGTAAACAGGTTGAAGATGAGATTATTGAGACAGGTAAACGTACCACTATCGATTTGGGTATTCATGGTCTTCATCCTGAATTGATCCGACTCATTGGTAAAATGAAATATCGTTCGTCGTATGGACAAAACCTATTACAGCACTCACGCGAGGTTGCAAACCTTTGTGCAATTATGGCTACTGAGCTTGGTTTGAACGCCAAAGCTGCCAAACGTGCCGGATTGCTGCATGATATTGGTAAAGTGCCGGATGATGAACCGGAATTACCACACGCAGTGTTAGGTATGAAGCTGGCCGAACGCTTCAAGGAAAAACCAGACATTTGCAATGCCATTGGAGC
>JAJZSZ010000127.1 GCA_021849365.1 Bacteroidota bacterium
CTCGTCGACCCCGGTAATGGTTGATTTAAACGATAATTTGCTGATGTTCGACAAACTGTACGACTCGACCGGGCCGCTCAGGTAATTGATAAGTAAATTGTTGTTGCCAAAGGTGAATGCCTTCAGTGATTCGAGTGGCTTAACAATGATTGACCCGTCTTTTGATTTCAGGTACAGGTTTTGTGCCGGCACCCCTGCTGCCAGTGCCAGCAGCAGGAAAATCAATAAGGTAAATTTCTTTTGCATAGGTTGATTTGTTCAATATCAATTAATACGTTGTTTTATCAAACCTCCCGGAATTGCTTCCGGAAACAACCTATTTCCGCATAAGAATAATTCTACCCTAATTTTTTATTGGCAAATTTTTGTGGGAATAATGCCGTAGAGACGCAATGCATAATATTGTAGAGACGCAATGCATCGCGTCTCTACACCAATATCAATATTTTCTGATTAGATATAAAATTGATCGTTCTCCCAGTTGGCCGGATTATTTCTGATGTATTTCCTGATTAGATGGTACGATTGTTTGTCGCGAATAATATGTTCGTGAAATCTGGATTGCCATGCAAAATCTGCATGAATTGGGCGACTCTGGGTCGTCACTGATGATTTAAAACCACGAATTATGGATGCCAGATTCTTCGATTGAGGTGCAAATTTATTTCTCGGGGTAGGGATCTCTTCGGGTTGCATTGGTTGTTCTGCTAATTTAGGTTGTTGTAGGGACGCGATGTCTTTTTGGTCGATGCTGTTTGGTTGCTGTGGAGACGCAATGCATTGCGTCTCTACATCATTGTATTTGCGTCTCTACGTCCACATATTGCGCCTCTGCATTATTGCATTTAACCAAAATCCTGCATCATTTCAGATTCAATCCTTATTCCCCTGAAATATTCCATTTCCACCAGATTTTGGCTTCGCCGGTCGAGAAGGAATTTCCGCGTTCGAGCACCGGGGCAGGAGAGAGGTCTTCTTCGAAAGCTTCGTCCATCGAAACAAAGCCCATGTCTTTATCGCCTATTTTACTGATTGCTGTTCCGATCAGCGGCAATGCTTTTTTGGCTACTACCAGCCACGGAACGGTGGTGCCCAGTAGTTCGTCAACAATCTCGAATGCATCGCCACCCAATGTTGTTTTCAAATCCTTGAGCGATTCGCCCAGGTTACGTATATGTTTCCGGCTGTGACGCAGATAAACATGCACTTTAATCCGTCGGTCAGATGGCATGGCTCGTTCAATCACAAACAACCCGTCGGTGTTGCCATTCCCTTCCGGTTCAAAGCTGATGAGGTTATCCTGGTTGGGCTTTAGCCGGATATAGGGATCGGGAAACGTGGTAACCACCATTTTATCATTATCGTCAGGGTGTTCGGTTACCAGTACAAAATACAGGCGCCAGCGTTCCTTTTCTTTCAGAATCTGGAGCTTCGAGAATTCGAGTGTGATGTTTTGCATGGGGTGTGATTTTAAGTAATGTATTACTCAAGAACAGCCTGTTTGATGTACAGTAAAAATTCAGGCTTAAATTTTCGTTCATTTTCAGGCTGATATATCCACTGCAAATGAAGGTTCCTTTCTTCTTCAAGAACCACAAGCCAGGTGCGCATCAGCCGTTTATCTTTTTTGTCGTAAACCGTTTCACAAAAATTCCAGCACATAAAGGCGTATATTTCGTACTGAATCAATTGGTCCTCCGAAAAACTATTTTTATAGTCTTTCGTTTTTTCAGGATTCCTGAACTGCGGATATTCCAGGCCGGTTTTCAAAATATCCTGATAGAGGCTGTCAAAAACATTATAGCTATTGATTCTTTTGTCTTTAATCCAGAAATGAATATAAATCAGGATTGCTGTTGCCGCAAGAAGCGTTGATAAGCAATCGACAACGAAACCAAGTAGTTCAAGGTTATTCATGACTTAAAAAGTTTTGTTAAAAAAACGGTTTCCGGAACCTGATTGATAAACGATAGCATCAGTTTATCGTCGGGTGGTTTTTGATAAACTTCCGAATAAATCAGTTTGATCAGCTTTTTGATTTCAGTACCGGGATACGCCAGCCTGTTTTCGGCAGGAATCACCAGTAAAAGCATCTTTGTGTTAGAGGTGTTGTTCAATGAAGGTAAAATATACGGTACTTGCCCCAGAATGAATGCGCCGCTGTTGAGGTAAAATTGCAACCGCCGTTCCCGCTCGGCCATGTTTTCGCCTTCGCCGGGGTACTCGGTTTCAATTATTAAGTCTTTCCCCGACGATCTGGCCTTTTGGCAAACAAATCTGAGCAGTTGGTGGCCAATACCTTTGCTTCTGAATTTTGAACTAACGGCCAGATAATCAATAAATCCATTTGCCATCGAGTTAAAATCCCAGATTACCACAAATCCTATGACCTGATCGTTTTGTTCGGCAACGATCAACTCTGTTTTTCCTGCAGACACTCTTTCTTCAAAGATTTCAAGCGGCTGACGTTCGTTGGCCGGAAATGAATTTTGGTATATTGAAACCACTTCCCTGAATTTTGTGTGGTTCGTATTGGTGAGGTTGGTAAATTGTAACTTCATAATAGCTTGTTTTCAGGGAAATAGAAAATTAAGCAAAGTTTTTGATAAAGCATAATTCAGCGTGCTTACTCTGGTTGCTGATTATTCCCGGGGTCCTGATCTTTTGTTGCTTCGCTCAAATCCCGATCCAATAGCCAGCCCACAGCCAATGCCCACAGGTAACCAAAGGCCGATGTTGTTGGTCGACACTCCTAAAGCTACACCTATTGCGGTTCCAATGGCCAGGCCTTTGCCTATTCCGCTGGCTTTCCTGCCCATTTTGTTTTCTCTGTGATCGGTTTTCATTGTATTTCTTTTTCAGACAATTACGGTTTCATTTCTTTTTTGTTCCTATTCCAAGGTTTATTGCCAGTTCAAACGGGCTGGTTTTGTTTCCCTGGTATTCGCCATAATTAGGCATCCATCTTACTTCAATTGAAGGGCGAATAATGCCTTTGCCGGTTAATTCAATACCTGCCAGAAGTCCGAAAAACAGGTTGTTGTAAAGGTGCGACGGGTCTTCCCGGTAGTTTTCCTTTGACCAGTTGGCTTGGGTGGCTGAGAGGCTCCAGGAATGTGCACTCCCTTTTGCCCAGGTATAAAGATGAGTCCCGCCCAACGCGCCGAAGTAGAGCGATGTTGGTTTTAAAATCCGGATCTCCGGCTTATAAATAGCCTTGACGTAACTGTTGACGCTGTAGTGATTCATTTTGAGCCAAATGGCGGCCCCCAATCCTCCGGAATGAAACCGCTCATAAATGTTTTTAAACGAAACGCCGGGACTGATATAAAGCTGTCTGAAAAATTTCATCTGAAAAGGTTTCTCCACAAAGAACCCGCCCCGTGAGTCATAGGTTGCTTCTCCGTATGGATTATCGTATTCTTTGCTGAAAAACATGAAGTCGGCCCCAATGTGTAGTCGTGCGGTGTTTTGCGCACTCCCGAAAAGGGAAGCAAATAGTAATAAAAGGATTAGCTTTGGTTTCATACCGTTGGTTAATAGCTTGAAGAATTCTATCGGGCAGCCACTTTGGAAGTGAATATTTTGGGAATTCCCCTTTTTACTTCATCATCATGGCCAGAGGCAGGGCCACTACCAAAGCCACCGCGTAAAGGGCCAGCATGACAATGGTGAAGATGCCCAGAAACTTAAACAGCGATTTCAGATTCTGAAAGGCTGTTGTGTACTCTTCTTCGTTGTTATTTTCTACGGCTTGTTTTACCTGAGTCGAAAACCTGTACAAATAGGTAATTGGCACAAAATAAACACCGGCCAGTAAAATGTAAATCATTCCGAGCAATACCGAAAAAATACCATGCCCTGTAGCTTTTGAGAATGCCGACATGCCCACCATCATGGCCAGGGCAACTAAAACCAGTATTCCCATGAGTACATATCCCATGATGGCCAGAAATTTTCCCCATTTTGCAGTTTCTATCAGGTATGCTTCAATTTGCTCGTTGCCCATTACCGGTTTTTCCTGGGCCGGGTTAGTGTTAAGTTCTTCCATGTTGTTTTTAGGTTTGAATTTTTAATTGTTTGTATTTCTTTCTTTTTGCAGACGCAGGGTTGCAGCTTATTTATCTTTGAATTCAAATCCGAATAAAGCAAGCGAAGTAATTAAGTCGGGCCACAATTCAATTGATTTTAAATGGGCCATTACCGGGTAAACTGAAGTATCTACCCATCTTTTGTTTTTCATCAAGTTCATCGCCGCTTTATAATTCAACTGTTTTTCAAACGGATTATCTATCGTTAGCATCATTTGCTCGTGAACTTTACCGTTGGCGCTCTGCTGAAAATCGATCACCAAAGTTTTGCTTTTATCCCGAATCTCTTTGACTACCTTGAAGTTTGACAACTTATTATTGACTACATCGGCCTCAATAAAAAGCTTTTCTCCTGCGAAAATCTGTATAATACTATCGTTGATAATGTAACTTGATTCGCCCAACTGTGCATTATAAAACTGTTGATCGTTGACAAACAGTTTTAACTCAAAAGGTGGTCTTTGGTTGTTCGATTTATCCGACTGCCCAAATCCCTGAATGACCAACAACGAACAAAATACCAGAAACCCAAATTTTTCTAATCATTGTCTGTTATTTAAAATTTTTCATTCGATAGCCATTCTTAAAACATATCTACGATTATGCGCCTACTTAAAAGACCTCGAACAGATTGACTATGACTTCCAATCAACCCGTATGAAGAAGTTAAATTACTTGCCACTTCTATCTTTAGGACTGATACATCATTACCTTTTTTATCCTTTGCGGTCATAATGTGAGTTCCGTATTTTAACGATAAATCGAGCGCTTTACTTGATGTGATGTTATTAATGGCCTTATTTTCAAGGTAAGGTAACTCTCCGATATATTTATTATCGATGTACAGGTAGAGTCTAACTTCTGATGGGCTTTTGCTTGTATATACATATGTCTTCGTCGAATCCTTTCTCGTACAATTAATAATCAATAAGGCTGAAGCGATAATTAGAATAATTGAAATTGTCTTTTTCATAGTTTTTAATCAATCAAAAAATCAATAAGGTTTTTTTTATGTTCTTGTTTTTTACTGATGCGTGTTATTTTATTGGATTACAAATCAGCACTAGTCTGGTTATTCATTTTTTCTTGCGACCCACTGTGTATGTTCTCTTGAAAAAGCATTTTCGCAATTCAGAATATATTCAGAAAGTTCAGATTCTGTTGTAATTCTGTTTGTCTCTGATTTAATTAGCATTATCTCATGTGCTGTCAAAGAATATGATGAGAATAGTTCATTATGCTTTTTAGATTGAAGCCATGTCAATACAGAGGACGCAGCCACAGCAATAACCTCTATCGGTAGTTTTAAACTAGGTTCTTTGATATTGTATAACAGTAAAACAATTGCTAAACCATGTAGAATAACGGTTATGGCAAACCAAAAAGTCGATCTACGTTTATTAAATTTAGCTTTTTTTGTATACCACAATGCTTGATTTAGGATTCGTTCTCTCCTATATAATTCAATTCTTTCAGGTAGACTAAGTCCTCTAACTTGAAGCATCTTGTCTGTAATTGGTTCAGCAATACTTACTCCAATGCCTAATTTACCAATTAGGCTTTCATTTTGTTTTAGGATTTTCTTTAAGTCAAGAACAAATTTTTTTCGCATGATTTCAACATCTTCACAATCTTCA
This sequence comes from Bacteroidota bacterium, assembly GCA_021849365.1. Classification (GTDB taxonomy): domain Bacteria; phylum Bacteroidota; class Bacteroidia; order Bacteroidales; family Prolixibacteraceae; genus Aquipluma. Next base: position 5,729 of record JAJZSZ010000127.1, read on the forward strand.
TAGGGTTCAGCTCTCAACATCCAACGCCATGCACGTGTTTTTACAGATTCAGCCACTGCTCGACCATTATACCAAATATCATCTGGTTTAGATACTCTTAGCCAAATCATTATTGAAAGTGTAATCAAAAAGAAAATAGTTGAAATAATCTTAGTTGTAGGATTTTCATTTCCGTCGGACCAAAAAGCAAAAAGCGCAGCATTAATCAAAAGAATTGAATAAATTCCTATTGCCCTAAAATATTTTTTTTGCTCTTTCAGTGAAGCGAAATCAGCAGATTGATACAAGCCTGGTAAATCGGAAGTGTCAACTTTTATATCCATGCTCTTACTGCACTAATAATGCTTGCACTATTCCAACTAACAATTGTATGTGCAGCTTCTTGGATTTTAACTGGCATTCTTTCTTGACCCCATGGTCTAACGCCAATAATTGTTTTTCCCATTCTAACAGCTTCATCAATCTCGTAATCAATCCAATCACTATGGGCAGCATACATACCTGCAAGAATTATAATTCCTTGAGCAGGTCTCATTTGGTTAGTTAAACAAGTTTTTAGTCCTGATTTTGTTTTTTCAGCACAACTATCATCACTTGGAACACTATAATTTATCCAACTGAAATTAGGTTCGCCATTAAACCACTTAACCAGTGTGTTGTAATGATCACTATAAGACCATGCATGGCTTATAAATAATCTTCGTGTTTTTAATTCAGGCATTTCTTAAAGTTTTAAATGATTAATTATCTGATTTTGTATTTTTCTTTTAACTCAGATTTTAAGGCATCATTGATTGTTTTATTCTCTTCCTTACTAATGTTTTTTTTGCCATCCGAAGTCTTTGATGCAGTATAATTGGGGTAGCTATCTGCCTTACTTCTATTGTTTTCCCATTGCATTGGGCGTAAATTAACCAAGTCATCTGTTCCACCCTTTGATACTGGATAAACATGGTCTATTTCCCAACCATATAGTTCTTCAACTCCATATTTGTCTCTTTGCATCCAAGCTCCGCAACAATCTTTTCTATACATATCTTTATTGAATGAGTCAACAGTTTGTGCTTTCTCCCAAACTTGTTGGATTTTTTGGTCAGAAAAATTTGCCATGTTTTAATGTCTTTTGTTAATATTCTCATTTACTGAAGTCTAAATAAGTTTTATTTGTCTTTTAAATTGCCGCCAACCTAGAAAGCTATATTCAGGATGGAATTTTTAAGAATATGTTCTTTCCAATTTATTACTTAATCATCAATGAAGCATGCTACTCGACATGCCGGGTAGCATGCTGCTAAGGGCGGCTTTTTATCTTCCACAACATGGGCAACTATTTCCACTTGTTGGCCCCAAAACTTTTTGAGATTTATTTAATGTTTCATTAAGGTTGAGTCTTTCAGAGAATGTCTTGGTTTCATAATTTTGAGATTCTCTAATTACTTCTTTTCTTTCATCTGCTGAAAGTTCTATAAGTCCTTTCAGCACTACTTTTTGTTTGTCAGTCATTGAATTGATTTTTAAAAGTTATTATTAAAAATTACCACAAGTCATACATTGGGTTGGCGTCATAGAAGTAGGTATTGTTTTGCAAGTCGCACATTCCTTTTGTCTAATCCAAAGAGCGTATCTCATCCCTTTTCTATTTTCTTTATCAGTGAATTTTATTTTGTCATCTTGGACTGCTCTTGCGTTGTCTTTTGCCTTCCATATTTCAAATTGTTTTTCTAATTCATTTATATCTGATGCGGAATATTTACCCAAATGTTGAAAGTGTTCTGAAATGATTCTATTATCAGTTTGGGATTCTAAAGCATAGGCAAATTGGTCGTCCCACTTATAATTTAGAGAAATTCCTGAGAATACAATTTGAAAAATTGCTATTGGTGCGGTTACACTTAAAGCTAAAGTTGTTAGTTTTGAATCAAGTCCATAAGCTGCCGCTGTTGCGCCTAATAGCAATGGCGCAATTACGCCTAAAACCGAGATAAGTCTTATTCGCATTTTGAAATTGCTCGCTTTCAATGAAAATATATAAGATGTCCCAAGTGAATGAAGTGCTTTATCCCAGCACTCTTGTCTGATTTGATCTTCTTTAGTCATATTTAAGTATTGTTTTAGGTTAGCGCTACTGTTATCCATAGGGTGGCTATGATTAGAACCAAGCGGAAAGTCTACAGTTCTTTTTCAAAACCTATTTTCCTATAACTCTCCACTTTTGATTGGTTTTCAGTGTCCTATGATTGCTTTTCATGTTTATAAATCAAAACTATTTATCATTCTTTCATGTCAGAATTAGATTTGATCATTTCCGCCCCCGGCAATACCGGGGAGCAGAAAATGATACGCTGTTTATTTAACCGTCTCTTCTTGTTTTTCTTCGGTTTCGTCTGTTTTCTCGTAGCGTGTACCGTAATCAACGATCTTCCGGGCGTTGGTGTACGAGGCATAAAAGCCGGGTTGTGTGGTTTTCAGTCCTATCATCAGCCGGTCGATTTGTTTGGAGGCGATGTCCATGGCTTCGTTGAGCAAAGTCTTCAGATTTTCGTTTATCGCTTTACGTTCCGATACGGTTACCCTGATATTGGGCAATTCCTGTTCGTACCGATTAATCAGGTCGGTTAGCGTATTCACTTTTTCGTCGGTAACGCCGTATTCTACCAGCGGTCCTTCGTTTCCCTGGCGCAGGGTGAGGATGTTTCGGCAGGTGGTGGCCAGTTCTCCATCGCGTAACATTTTCAGTTGGGAGATCGGGAAATCGACCTTGGCCTTCATAACGGTGTTATTCGTTCTTCCGGCAAAAGCAAACAGCATCGAGGCCAGCTCAAATGCTTTTTCAATAAGGTCTTCCTGCAGGTTTTGTTTCTGTATGGCCAGCCCCGCCTGAGTTTGGCTAATGTCTTGCTTGGCTTGCTCAATCCGGGCAACATACGACCGCAGCTCGTTGTAAGCCGCATTGAGTGGCGCATTAGTTTGCCACAGCGATTGGTTTTGCTGCAATAAGCTTAAAACAGCTTTCAGCATAATCAGTTTGTTTTCAAAACGCTTTTCCATAACTGTTCATTTTAAATGTTAATATGACTGTTTATTCTTGCGTCCTGCGCTCAAAATCTGTACTTCCAATTCTTCATTTTCTTCGTGTTGCAAGCTTACTTCGGCTTCTTACAACTTTATTTTGTCATCTCGCAGCTTTAAATTCGCGTCTTACATCTTTAAATTTCAATCCGACATCGTATTTTCGGGTACTTACATCGCTTAATTCGATACTTACACGGCTTATTTTGGCACTTACAACTCTTATTTTCGTTCTGACAGCTCTTATTTTGATACTTACAACTCTTATTTCGATACTTACATCACTTATTTTCATTCCTGCAGGTCTAAATTGGGCTCTTACAATACTATTTTGCATTGTTACACGCCTTATTTTCATACTTGCACGGCTGTTTTGATGTCCTTAATCGCCTGTTTTTTCACTCGGCCGGTTCTTTTCAGAATCCGCCGGTATAAAATCGTAGCCTGAATGTTTTATCTGGGGCTTTCTGCAGTTTTTCTCGTGGTAGGATAAAGAACAATCCGGACGATAAAGGCGAAAAGTATGACTGTATATCTCTAATTATGAGCTGAAATTATGAAATTAAGTCAAAAGAATTGTTATGTATTTCAGAAAAATATATGAAACATATGTTTTTTTACATGAATGGTATGTATGGGCATATGAACTGAATTTTTTCCGGTTTTTGCGGTGAAGGAAATTGCAAAACGAATGGCCGACGAATAGCTTTTGAGGGAGAGTTTTGCTACACGTTGTTCGTCGGGGGTGGTTTTTAACACTCAAAAATACAATACCTGAACTGCCGGCCCGGGGATTGCGCCGGTTTAAACACTTTTGAAAGAAGGAGATTTAACCTTCAGGTTTTCGCCTGGATTGTCGTGCCTCTACAACATCATAAGCAAGGCTACAATAATGAGCAGAAAGACACTGATAAAGAAGACTGATACAATATCGAAGGTGGTATGAAACACACCAATACTAAATTTATCGAGCCTCATTTGCAATTGGTGCGGGTGATGATGTTTCAGGTGCGCCTGATGGGCCGCCATCTTTAATTCATGTTCGCGGGCATGCAGTTCTTCCTGTTCTTTCACCAGTATCTTGCGCTCTTCGGGCGATACACTGTGGCCACAATTTAAGCAGATTACATCCCACTCGCTGATGTGGCCTTTGCATTTTGGACAAATGATTGAGGTCATAGCTTCCGGTTTTTAAACATTACAAATCAATTTTTAAAAACTACTGATTAATCAGTATCACGAATGCAGTCACAGGATGAATTCAATTCTTTGTGTTTAATTGTTTGTTCTATTTTCTGCCGGGACGCGACGTAAAATATTGTTTTTTGCGTGTTCCGGCGTAGAGACGAGATGCATTGCGTCTTTACAGCAATCAATTATCATTTCGTTTATATTTTCATACGTATTTCGGGTTGAGGTGTTGCCTTTGCCGGCCTTCCAAACCGTGGTTAATGGAGGATATTTTCCCGTTTGAATGTGGGATTTATATGGATTTTATGCGGTTGAGGCGCGATGCAGAATATTGTTTTGCATGTGTTCGGCTGTGGAGACGCGATGCAGAATATTGTTTTTTGCGTGTTCTGGCGTAGAGACGCGATGCATCGCGTCTCTACAATGAATACCGGACAATCAAATCATTTGTGTTTTTGATTGTTGCGATTCGATGTAAAAATCATTTATGTAGGTTTTATGCCGTATCAATGCAATACGAAATATTGTTTAGGTTCGGATTATATGCAAGGGGCAATGCAAGATATTTTTTGTGCAGGTATTAAACAATTGAGGCGCGATGCAAAATATATCTCTTTAGGTGCAATGCCGTAGAGATGCGATGCAGAATATTGTTTCGCATGTGTTCGGCCGTGGAGACGCGATGCCAATATCATTTCTATGGGGTTTCATCTGTAGAGACGCGATGCCAATATCATTTCTATAGGGTTTCAGCTGTAGAGACGCGATGCATCGCGTCTCTACAATGATCCTCCCCAAAAAAGGTTGTGGTCTATTTTGTGTTTACCAGGAACGATCCTGTTGTCAGATTTCCCGGGTTTGTTCTTTTAAAAATGCCTTTAATTCGTCGTTCAGCAGCGGCGAAAGCTCGTTATAAACCCATTCATGGTAATTGTTCAGCCATTTGATTTCGTCGGCGTTCAGCAAACTCTTTTCAATAGCATTACGGTCGATGGGGCAGAGGGTTAAGGTGTCGAAACGGAGGAATTCGCCGTATTCGGTTGTTTCGTCTTTCACACAAACCATCATGTTTTCGGTGCGCAATCCGTATTCTCCCAACCGGTACAGCGCCGGTTCGTTCGACATGACCATACCGGCTTCAATCACGCGGTCGTTAAACTCCTGACGAATGCTCATCGGTCCTTCGTGCACATTCAGGAAAAAGCCCACGCCGTGTCCTGTTCCGTGTCCATAGTTTAAGCCGTGTTGCCACATGTCTTTCCGGGCCAGAATGTCGAGATGATAACCCCGTGTGTTCAGTGGAAATTTGGCGTT
>JAJZSZ010000128.1 GCA_021849365.1 Bacteroidota bacterium
TAGTCTCAATGTCGTAATATGGCCTTCGGGCCGATCAGCTACGCCGTGGGCAATCTCAGAACCTTTGATCCAGCCGCCCATTCCCTTTTTAGCGTCCCAACGCGAGAAGAACACGTGGATCTTGCCGTCGGGCGCCACAATCGGGCTGGTTCCCCAAACGTAGTAGCCTTCCAGCTCCAGAATCCGACTCATCGGTTTCAACCGTTTAGCAAAGGCCGAAATGTCTTTTTTGCTGTAGCCTTTTTTAGGAGCTGCGGCAAAACTGGTCATTCCTGAAGCGATTAAAGCGCCTCCGGTCAATACACTTTTACTTATAAATTCTCTTCTCGATACCATCAGATATTCTCTGCGGCGCATACAATTCCCCGTTTCAAATATGACAAGTTGATGCGCCTTGTTCTTTTTTTTGTTTACTATCCGTTGCCTAAAGGCAACGGCAAAGGATATTGCATAACTAATCATCAAAGCGATATTCTTTGCCGTCTGCTTTAGCTGACGGGGTACAGATCAATTCAACAATCCAAAATAAAAATACAGCGTTCGTTTCACCGGTTTTTCCATTTTATTCAGTTCGCCCATCGGACCGAGGTTCCAGGTGTCGTTGCTGATACCCATGGCCAGCTTGGTTCCGATGGGTGGAATCGCATCCAGAAACGAAATATCGCCCACAGGTAATTCCGGATAGTTTTTGGGTCCGGAAATTCCGTAGAAATTGAACAGGCGAACGAACAGATCGTCGTCCTGAGCAACCACAGTAAACTTGCCATCAACCGTATTAAATTCCATCCACGAAACCTCGGGGAAATAGCCTTTGAATTGCGGCAAACCCCAACTGTTGTCGGCCGGAAGACGGTTATTGTACATGCGCTGATACACATCGAGCACACCTCCGGCGGTGCGGTTTTTCCACACGTGCGCCGGACCTTTGCCCAGCCATTTGGCGCCAATCACCTCCGACTCCGGAAAATCGAAACTGATTCCGCAGAATTTCTGCTCGCCAGCTACCTGGTATTCGTAGTCCATTGCCAGCCAACCGCTGCTAAACATGGTCCAAACCACTTTTTTCATATCGCCGGAATAATTCATTTCCAGCGAACAACTTTTCTCACTCTTTTTAGTCTGCACGCTTTCCAGGCGTGTGTTCCCACTCACTAGAACTGGTCCGTTTGAAAATGGCAACGGCAAACCCAAATCGTTGGTAACCTTCCTGATTTTGCCATCTTTTTTACTGAACGTGACTGCAATTCCGGAGGCTTTCAGCGTATATAAACTGTCGTTTTCAATCTGTTCTGCCGTGCCTTTTTCTTTCGACAAATCGCCTGATTGTTGCTCTATCGGCAGAATATTGTCGGCCTCGATTCCGGCGGCTTTCAGTTTTTCGCGCTGTTGCTTTTCTTGCTCGCTCATGTCCATTTTCACGAGTTGCGAAACCTGCCGCAGGTTCCCACCAATTTTCCACGAGTAACAGAATATTTCGTCGCCCGAGCGGTCGAAGACTTTGAGGTAAAGGGCATCGTATTTTTTGTAATCGGCGGGAAGTTCCATGTTCAAAGTTCCAAGTTCCAGAGGACGGATATCGGGACTTTTAGCGATTCCGTTCTTTTGTACGTTATGAGCTGCATGGCGGTCAGTTACCGTGCTGAAATTCACCAGTTGCCATTCAAAACGGCAGTCTTTCAGGTTGGTAAAATGGTAGCGGTTTTCCACCGGAATTTTGCCGTCAAACTGCTCCGGAAGCTTTTTCATGCTGATTTTTACCGGGCAATAGATTTCACGAATGGCATAATAACTGCCTTCTTTTTCGCGGTGCGGACCAACGACTCCATCGGGCGCATTCACCCGATTGACATCGATAAAACCATTCAAATCAGTGCGAACGATTCCCTCGTCAGTTAAAACCCAGGTAAAACCTCCGCCTGAATTTGGTGTTTTCCAGAATAACTCCCAGAAATCCTCCAGTCCGGCAGCACCGCCACCGTCGTCCTGTGAGTGCAGAAACTCGGTGGGCATGTAAATTTTACCTTCAGCAAATATCTTTTGCGAACTGTAGTAGTTTTCGTAGTGGTTGCAGTCGATACCATTAAAATCGTTACCCGGGCGGTGATGCGCGTGAATGACCGGTCGGTTCGATTTGTCGTAAATGGCAAAATCATCGTCCAGCTCTTTGTTGGTGCCGCCTTCGTTGCCATTGCTCCAGAAAATAATCGACGGATGGTTGCAGTCGCGTACCACCATTTCCTTGACCAGTTTGGCGCCGGGAGCCGTCGCGTAGGCATTTTGCCAGCCCGCCAGTTCATCGAGCACATACAAGCCTAGTGAATCGCAGTAATTCAGGAAACTTTTGTCCGGCGGATAATGCGAACAACGAATGGCATTCATGTTCATCGATTTGATCAGTTTCACATCGTCGAGGTTAATCTGATCGTTCAGGCAGCGACCGGTTTCAGGCCAAAACGCGTGGCGGTTTATGCCTTTCATCTTGATTTTGGTGCCATTCAGGTAAATGCCATCGCCCTGCCGGATTTCGATGGTGCGAAACCCAAATTTTTCAGAAGTGGAATACAATGCAGTTTTGCCGCTTTTCAGCGAAACGCGAACCGTGTAGCGATTGGGCGTTTCGGCTGTCCACAATTCAGGATTTGCAACTTTGCAACTCAAGGTTACCATAGAATCTTTTCCGGTGCCATTACATGTGGCAACTACTTTATTTTTTGAATCAAGAATTTCTGCGGAAAGAATTCTGTCGCCTTTCAAATTTTGTGTGAAAACATCCATCGCGAAAGAGCCATCGGCTTTGGCGTCGATAGCAACCCGTTCGATGTGGTCTTCCGGAAAGGCTTCGAGGTAAACCGGACGAAAAATGCCGCCAAACACCCAGTAATCGGCAAAACGTTCGGCGCGGTTCACCGATGGTTCTGACGACATTTTGCTGACAGTAGCTTCCAATAAATTGGTTTGTCCGAACTTCAGTTTGTCGGTAATGTCGTAGCGAAACTGGTAAAAAGCGCCTTGGTGAATTGGTCCGGCCAATTGCCCATTGATCTTCACTTCAGTGTCGGTCATCGAACCTTCGAAAACAATGAAAACTTTTCGGTTTTTCCAGTCTGCCGGAACCTGAAACGCATATTTGTACATTCCCTTTTCGTCGGCAAACTTGAACTTTTTGCCGTAGGTGCGGTAATCGCGGCCATAGTCGTATTCGCCAAAGCCCTGCTGCTCCCAGTGCGACGGCACTTCAATCTTCGACCAAACTCCACTGTTTCGTCCCGAAGTACAGAAGAACTCCCAGGTTTTGATATGGGTATTATCGGTTCCGGAGAGATAAAGGGTTTGCTTTTGGGTTGGAGCAGCAAAAGATAGAAAACAGGAAAAAACAAACAGAAAAATGCTATAAATGAATTTCATAACTCAGGTTTTATGTCGCCGGATTATCTAGCCGGAGATCATTAGGTTTTGATTGCTTTTTGTTATTGGTTCTTTCAGTTAATGACGATTTTAAATCGTTAAACCCTAAATTTTGACGCTATTAAAAGGGCTAGTTTTACATGCGGCGCATACAGCGATTGTGTTTCAATCAGCAGCAGCACATGCGCCTTGTTTTCTTTGAAACATTACCCGTTGCCTAAAGGCAAATGGCAAAGGATATTTTACCACGATATCCTTTGCCGTCTGCTTTAGCTGACGGGTATGATCTCCTAAAAATCTTTCATCAATCCTTCCCATTTCACATTCCATTTACCGTCTTTTGGGAAGCCCGGATTTTCAACGGTGCATCCTTCCCAACCGGCACACATCAGTGAAATGGTTTTCAGAAAACCGCCGTTTCCGGGCAAATAAATGCGCAGGCGCGGACTCTGGTAATTGTGCCCGTTTTTCAGGTAGGTATTTTTCTGAACGTCTTTCAGCAAAGCTTCGAGCGCGATTTCGGGTTCGATCAGTCGGGTGGCGCACATGGCTACCATCGGGTAATCCCAGCCCCAGGTAGTAGGCCAGTCCCAGTTGCTCATCACCTTTTTCAGGGTGGCACGCATCACTTCCGCATCAACTTTATCCCACATCGGCAGGATACCAACCGTTCCGGTTACCATCGGGTGATCGGTTATCGCCCGCGGATCGGTGTACGAATCGGATGCTCCGGCGATGCCCAAATACAAGCCGTTTTCCTGATCTGGAGCGGCAATCTTGTTGCGAACATCCTCCCAAAGCGGATCGGGTTGCAGGTTCAATCGATTGCGCCACTGCTGCGCAATAGTCAGCCCCCAGTGCCAGTAAGCCAGCTCGAAAGGCGGATTCATCGTGGTTTCACGCTTCCAGTGTTCCTGCGCCGGAATGAGCGGAGGCAGCAAATTGTAAACTTGTCCGCTTGAATCGGGCACCGCGAAATCGGCAATAAACTCGGCCGTCGCAAAAACTAGGTCCTTGTATTTATTCAGAATTTCAGGAGAAGGGTTGCTGCGGTATAACTGTTCGGCCATGTAAATGAAGTGCGGCTGTTGCCAAATGAGGTAACTGCCCACTCCTGAAGGACTATTCTGACCTTCAGGTCCGACCATCTTCGGCCAGCGAACGCCTTTGAATCCCTGCATTTGTGCTGTTTCGAGCGCTTTGTGATAGATAGTCTGGTACCAGTCCAATTGTTTGACCAGATATTCAGGATGCCCCCAGTTCGCAAAATGAGCGGAATGCCACCAGTGCATTTCGAGGTGCGCTTTGCCGTACCAGCTGTTGTACACCAAACCAGTTTCCTGCGACGGCATATTGCCCGAATTCTGAATTTTGGTGAGGTACTGCGACAACACAAAGCGCCGCTCCAATTCTTTGGCACGAGGATCGGTACACACCGAAAAATCTACGACGCCGCTTGTTTCCCAGAAGTTTTTCCAGCCATCCAAATTTTCTTTTTCTGTTTCAGCAAAGGTTGGCAGCTTTTCATCATTCGTTTCCGGAGCAAACAAACAGCTAAATTCGATTGAATTGCCAGCTTTTGGCGACAGCACAAAATGATGCTTTTCAGTCTCCTGAAGTTCGGCCTGACCTGCCCAATCCATTTTTACCTGGTAGCGATCATTATCCAAAGTCCTTAATATTTTCGCGCTGTTCTCCCCCGCTATTTTCAGTTTCGATTCGTGTTTGTCAACCGAAGCAAAATCGTAGCCCGAATGGGTATTGACCGGCACCGCATACGGGAAAATCCATTCCACTTTCAACTGCCCTTTTTCAATGAGCGGCGAACTGATTTTTGCCGAAACCATATCTTTTTGCTGATGAGCGAAAACCTCCACTTTTACCGGCTGACCTTCCACCTGAAACTCGCTTTTAATGCGTCCTTCCCAAAGGTTGAGCTGCTGCTTAGGTTGCTGAATATCGGCCAGTTTCACTTCCGAACCATCAGCTTTTTTAAGGAGTAAACGAATGACTCCCAACTGCAAACGTTGCGGGTTTTCGCGGAAATAATTGGTTGCTTCGGCGTCCTTCCCTGATTTGGCATTCTGCGCCAGATAGGGCACCTTTCGTCCGCGATAATCGGAATACGCGGCACTTTGCATGATATTGAAATTCTCCGTGTTTGGGAAAGTGTGCCAGCCCCAGTTCGATTGAGTTCCGAGGGTCACCCCACGTTCGTATTCTTTATAAAATGTCTGAAGTCCGGTAATGTCGGCTGTAAAGGCAAAGTTGCCGTTTCCAACTGATAGACTGGCCAGTGTATCGGGCTGCTCAAGCACCACGTTGTTGCGGGATACGAGCGCCAGCCGGTCGATCTTTTCCGCTTTTTTTGCAGGCTGACAAGCCACAAAAGCCAAGGCAATCAGAAGCAAGATTAATTTAGAACCACAGTGATTCATAGATTTAGTTTAAAGTTGTTGCGGGTTTTAGAGCCTCCTCATTTTTGAGAAGGCTTGGAGGTCTTTATTTTATTGGTTGCAATGGAGTTAAGGTTACCGAACTTAATAATCCGGAGATTTGTGGTTTCCAGTTAAGCGTTGTGAATAAGCCGTCGGCGCCACGGTTTTTGGCTTCCTTCGATGGAAAATTCACATTATAAAATATCTTGTACGGTTGGCCTTTGCGTTCCATATCAGCAATGCGATTGCCCATCAGGTTGGTCACCGCTATTTCCAAAGTGTTTTCAGCTTTCATTTCAGAAGCAGGGACATCCACGCTAAATGGAGCGCAAATTAAGGTCGCCAGTTCTTTTCCGTTCAGAATAACACGGGCACTGTGAGCCACTTTTCCCAAATCGAGCCGATACGAAGTTGCAGTTCCTGCTGGTTTAGCAAACGTAGTTTTGTAAATGGCTGTTCCTGAGAATGCTTTGTACGACTCGCCCAAATCGGTCCATGAGCCCAGCGTGGTTAATTTTAACGGAGCCGGTAAAACAGGACCTCCTGAAACAAAAGACAAATCCCAGCCTGAATTCAGGTTAACGACATCGCCAGCCGCCTTTTGATAGACATACTCCGGCGCATCAACTTTTCCGGGGAAAATCTGCACCAGACAACTCTCGCCCGGTTTCAGTTGCAGGTAAACCTCGCCAAATTTATCGGATGAGATGGTTTTTGCCTTGCCCATACTGCCGGTCATCGGATTGAACAATACAGCCGAACCAATTTTAGTTTCGAGAGCGACCATACCGTCAATAGTTTCGGCACCACGGTTAGCGATGAAATAAGTTGTGTTTGCACCGTCAACACGACGAATGCACTGCAACCCATGATCAACCATGATCTCGTGACGAATCCTGGCGCGTGTCAGTATTTCTGAAAGATTCCCTACCAGAACCGTTCCCTTGCCCACTTTGGCCCATTGCATGGTTCCGGTAATTTTCTGCAAGTTCAGCGATTTGATGAGCGATTTCAGCATCATCTGCCGCTCAGCCAAATGACCTAATCCAGGAACATCCTGCGGAAGTTCTTCCATCATAATGGTAGCACCACTTCGAGCCATTTCAACCACTTTGGCCAAAGTCTCAATCGGGATAAGTTGGGTGCGAGGCAACAAAATAGTCTGGTAACTCACGCCGCCGGTTTCAATTTTTACTGAAGAGGTCCGAAGATTGGCAACCTGCCGGTCAGAAATATAATCGAACGCATAGCCTTTATTGAACAAGTATTCGGCTGTCTGGCGCACCGACGAACCTTTGGCAGCTCCATCGAAATGCAGCAAGAGCGATTTACCACGCACGGCATATTCGTCGGCAATCGGGTAATACAACAGAATATCGTTATCAGGCTTTCCGGCCTGAAGGAACGATTGTGAACGGGCAATGTAGGTATTTAAGGTTCCGAAGTCGTTCCAAATGGTATTGGTCGGACCAAAATGCACCGCGGCATAAAACATCCAGCCCGGCCATGGTGCATCCTGCGGTGAGAAAGTAGTTCCGTGATAGAAAACGTGGTTGATTCCGGCCAAAAAGAATAAGTCTATGGCATGTTTTACATCGGAGAGCGAGGCTTCGAAATGGTCTTTCAGCCAGGTAGCTGACTCTGAAGACGCCAGTTTTTTACCCATAACATGAGCTACCGACGAAGCGGTTTTCACTTTTACAATGTCTTCGCCTTCAGTTTCAGGAATATCGGCGGCAGCATACAAATCCAAAATATTTGCAGGCGCTCCGTGGGCCTGATTACGGATAATTTTACCGCCTTTTACTGCCCAGTCGTGCCAGCGTTGAGTATATTTTTCAAGAATAAGGTCGGAGATTGTTTCGCGATAATCGCAAAGTACTCGTTTATTGTATTCGTCCGAATCCTGACCAACCAATGCAGGCAGGTATTCGCGCAGGTCGTAGCCGCGACGTTTCTTAAACTCGTCGAACATCAATGGTGTGTAATCAGCTTCACCGCGGGCATCGTCAACTTCGTACGAATCGTTGAAATAGGCCCTCAGTCCGCTTATGTCATGGCCATTAAATGAGGTGGTAAAATGTCCGAGATAATTGTCGATGGCTTTATCCGAAAAATGGTCGATCACATCGCCTTCGCCACCGGGGCCTGCACGTTCAACCATTTTACCGTGCCAACCCTGGAAAACAGCAAACAATTTCCACAATCCGGCTGGCGCTGTCCAATCAAGAATGCCGTCGGCTCCAACTTTCGAGGTCAGATTAAGTATGTCGCCTTTATTTGAATACGCCATCAATGCCTGAAGCGGCATAGCCATGGGGTAACGAATTTGTTCGACCGCCCAATTCTGTAAACTATCGGCATTAGCGCTGATCGGGTATTTTACCTGCGAAATTTCCAGATTTTTGCGGCTGATGGTGCGAAGCATCGGCTCCTGATCCATCACCACTTTTTCTTTTAGTTTTTCGCCTTCGTTCAGCAATGCATACGATTGCACAGACATAAACTTGCAGGCATCTTCAGGAGTAACCCACAAACCACCAAAAGGCCAACCCGAAGCCATTGCCAGGTCGATTCCCATACCCAATTGTTTTCCTTCCTGAAGGGTATATTCGAAGTTCTTAATCCAATCGGGCGAAAGGAATTTGATGGCCCGGTTTTCGTAGCCATGCACACTGTAAATCGGGGTAATTTCAAGTCCGCCCAGGCCAGCTTTTGCATATGCTTCCATCGCGGCTTTCAGGTTTGCGGGATCGACACTGCTACCCATCCACCACCAGCGACTCCATGGTTTTGCTTCCTGCGTAATCTGCGGCCAGACAGCTTTTGCAGGAGCGGTTTTCTGTGCCAATGCCACATCTGAAAAACACAGTTGCGTAGCTATTGCAGCAGCCAGCAGAAAAGAGTATTTGAATGATTTATTCATTTTATATTGTATTTAGTTTATTTGATTGCTTTTTCTAAAGATACGCCATAAATGTCGGAATGGCCTTCAAAATTGAACCTGAAAGATTTACAATAAACTGGATAATAAAAAATAAACGTCGCATTTAGTTGTAATTTGTTTATCGGTTTTCAAATATAAGATAAGCCCGAAAAGCTTCCATCCTGCCTTGTCTGGTCAACACAACTCTTTAGTTTTAGCTTCGTCTCAATTCCATAAATTCAATAACCAAATGTAAACAGGAGATTTTTGTTTGAAATTCATAGGTCAAATGCAATTGATAAAATTCTAAAAAGATACAAATACCTGATTTATTTGATCTTGACTACCTTTAAAGGTTACTTACAAAATAAGAATAAAACGGCAGAATTTAAGCCCGATTCGCCATTTCAAACAAAAACTGACAAATCATTCTTGGCGAATTTTCAAAAGTTAGCTTTATTACATATCTTGGGAAACGTTTATTCGGATAAAAAATAGAAAATAGCTACAGATGAACTGATGAAGAATGAGCGAAAAATGGTAAATCTGGAAGATGTCAGGCTAATTGAAATCTTTAAACAATCACCTATTTCCATCGAGTTGTACGACAAAAATGGCTTTTTACTTGAAGTAAACCAGGCCTGCGTTGATTTATTCGGACTCAGCAACAACATTGAAATAAAAGGATTTAACCTGTTCTCTAATCCACACCTTACGCCGCAGGGAATACTTGACATTAAAGCAGGAAAGCCAATCAAATATGAATTGGAGTACAATTTTGATCTCATCAGGGAAAAGAACTTATATAAAACCACGCGACAAGGCAAATGCTATCTCGAATGTTTTATAAATCCTACAGTTGATTCGAACAAGGAAATTACAGGCTACATTGTTCATATTAATGAGATTAGCGAAAGAAAACAAGCTGAGATGTTGCTGGAGAAACAAGCAAAAGAATTGCAGGAATTGAATGCGACCAAAGATAAGTTTATGTCGATTATTGCCCACGATTTACGAAGCCCATTTAATGCAATTATCGGGTTCTCCGATTTGATGATCAAAAACTTCCACCAGCTCGATGAGGAAACTTTTCTTAAAGGATTAAAAATTATTGAAAGTGCTTCGAACCATGCCTATAAGTTGCTTGAGAATCTGTTGATTTGGGCACGAAATCAAACCGAAAAGAGCCAGTTTAGTCCTGAAATATTGAATCTCAGCCAGCTGGTGCATGAGGCATTGAAGACCATTGAAAGTACTGCAGTTCATAAGAAAATCAGCTTTTCAACATCAATAAATAAGAATCTGCAGGTTTTTGCCGATCAAAATATGCTCGATTCCATCATTAGAAACCTGGCAACCAATGCCATTAAATTTTCATTTAAAGAAGGGAAAGTTAGAATTAAGGCCATTCTCACTGAAAATGGAGTTTGCATTTCGGTTTCTGACAAAGGAATAGGAATCTCGTCCGAAAGGTTGGCCTCCATTTTTGAAATTGACAAACACACCAACACCAATGGCACTGAAAATGAACTTGGAAGCGGACTCGGACTCATTTTATGCAAAGATTTTGTTGCCCGACACAACGGGGAAATATGGATTGAAAGCACACTAAATAAAGGAACAAAAGTATCGTTTACCTTGCCTCTTAAATCAGGCACAAGTGAGAATCAAAAATTATGAGTAAATACATCATTGCTGATAATATAAACACTAGCGCATCTCGGATAAAATCATTGATCCAACTCATTGATAAAAATTCTGTTATTATCTATTCTTCTTTCACCGAAGATTTATCAGGGTTGATTGACTCAGAGAATCCTGAAGCGATTTTTATCAATCTTGAATTTGCTGATCATTCAGGCATACGTATTTGCAAAAACATAAAAAGCAGTTCGCAACACGCTCATATCCCAACACTAATTTATTCTTTCAATTCAACGTCACAGCCTTCCTTCGAAGCTATTCTGGATTCAAATGCTGATGCCTTTTTCTCCGATCCGATCAACGATCTAAATTTCGGTGTCACTTTGCAAACGCTGTTAAAAACAGCGAAGCAATTATCCAATACCAGTCCGTCTGATGAAGTTCAAAAAAGCGAAGAAAGATTTAAACTTTTGTACGAAAATGCTCCGGTCGGGTACCAAACGATGGATGAAAATGGCTATCTCGTTGAAGTTAACGACACCTGGCTCAAATTATTGGGTTACACAAGAAATGAGGTAGTTGGAAGCTGGTTTGGCGACTTTATGACACCCGAACATGCCGAATTGCTGAGAAAAGAGCTTCCGATATCACAAACTACAGGTAAGGTTTCAGCCGAATTCGAATTAAAGAAAAAGAACGGCTCGGTCATAACGATTCACCTTGAAGGACAGATTGGACTTGCGGCCAACCGAATTTCGAAACAAATACATTTCGTTCTTTCGGATATTACTGAACGACGGAAAGCTGAAAAATTAATTACTGATGAACGAATTTTGCTGAAAACATTAATTGA
>JAJZSZ010000129.1 GCA_021849365.1 Bacteroidota bacterium
TCCGCCGTAGACTTCGACGCCGCCCATTCAATGTCTAATCGTCCGTATTGAAGTTCGACAGAAACATTCCGCCCGGTATGATTATTTAATGCCGATGCCACAGCAGAGGCACAGCTTCCGGTTCCGCAGGCCAATGTTGCTCCGGCACCACGTTCCCAGGTGCGTAATTTAATGTGGTTGCTGCTTACAACTTCAACAAAATTTACATTGGTTCCCTGTGGATAAAGCTCGTGTTTCTCGATCGACCGACCTACTTTTTCAAGCTCAATAGTTGTTAAATCGTCAACAAAAAGCATGGTGTGCGGAACGCCCATCAACAGGCTGGTGAGTTGAAATTCTTTATCGCCAACCTGCACCGGCACCCGGATAGCTTCTTTTTCATCGCCAAGCATCGGAATCATTGGTCGTTCGGTGCCGGGTTTCCCCATATTTACCCGTACGGCAGTTACTTTCCCATCAGTAATTATTACTTCGGGAATGATGATGCCGGCAAAAGTTTCAATCCGGAAAGTTGTGGTTTTAACCAGCTCGCGTTCATAAGCATATTTCGCAAAACAGCGGATGGCGTTGCCACACATGTTGGCTTCGCTTCCATCGGCATTGATGATGCGCATTCGTAGATCGGCTGTTTCGGAAGGAAGGACAGCAATGATGCCGTCGGCACCAATTCCCAGCTGGCGGTGACACATTTTGATGGCCAGCGCCGAATAATCCATTTCTTTATTGTCCGGGTTTTCGAAAAAGATGAAATCGTTACCCAGACCGTGCATTTTGGTAAACTTCATGTGTAGTAGTTTCTTTTGTTTCTGTAGTTTCTATGGAAAGAATCTTCAGTTTTCTATTCGATTCCTAAAAATTTCTTAGCATTTTCAAGGTCTTCAGGAGTATCAATGCCAATGTTTTCGAATGTTGTTTGGGCAGTCTTTATCCTGAATCCATTTTCGAGCCAGCGTAATTGTTCGAGCGATTCGGCTTTTTCCAGAAGGCCAACCGGAAGTTGAGTGAGTTTTTGCAGAATGTCGAAACGGTAGGCATACATGCCAATGTGGCTGTAAAATGTATTTCGGCTGATCCATTCTTCGGGTTTTGCGTCGCGCACAAATGGAATAGGGGAGCGGCTAAAGTACAAGGCTTCCTGATTTTTGTTTATCACCACTTTGGGGCGGTTGATGTTAGTAATTTCAGCCGCATTGGTGATTGGCTTGATCAGGGTAGCAATTTCTGTTTCCGGAGTATTGAAGCATGCTTTCAGTGCATCAATTTGCTCGGGTCGGATGAAAGGCTCGTCGCCCTGAACATTGATTACCACATCGATTTGAAGTGTTTCGGCAACCTTCCGGGCAGCTTCGGCACAACGGTCGGTTCCGCTCTGGTGATTGGGCGATGTATAAACTGCTTTTCCGCCAAAAGCCTCCACAGCTGCGAAAATCCGTTCATCGTCGGTGGCTACATATACATTAGGTAACGATTTCCGGGCATTTTCATACACCCATTGAATTATTGGCTTATTGCCCAGTATGGCCAGGGGTTTTCCGGGGAAGCGGGTCGATTGGAAACGGGCCGGAATAATTACTGCAAAGTTCATTGCTTGTCGATATTTGAAGTTATTGTTCTCTTAAAAGCTAAATCATGTTAAAACAAACGAAGCTTAAGGTGTTGAAATCAAAGATCGTTTATTTTTGAACGGCATTTATAATGTTAAAATTGTAATTTTGCAAAGCTAAAAAACATATTGTCCTCATAATGGATATTCAGGAAATAAAACAACGATTCGGAATTATTGGAAACTCGCCGGCTCTGCTGCATGTCATCGAGATTGCGGTGCAGGTTGCACCAACCGACCTTTCGGTTTTGATTACCGGCGAGAGCGGAACCGGAAAAGAATCATTCCCGCAGATTATTCACCAGTTTTCGGCTCGGAAACATGGGAAATATATTGCTGTGAACTGCGGTGCCATTCCGGAAGGAACTATTGATTCCGAACTTTTTGGACACGAGAAAGGTTCGTTCACTGGTGCATTGGCCGACCGAAAAGGATATTTCGAAGAAGCAGATGGTGGAACCATTTTTCTCGACGAAATTGGAGAATTACCTCTTTCTACACAAGTTCGGTTACTTCGTGTTCTTGAGGCAGGCGAATTTATGAAAGTAGGTTCGTCAAAGGTGCTGAAAACCAATGTTCGTGTCGTGGCTGCTACCAATGTTAATATTCCTGAAGCCATTGAAAAAGGAAAATTTCGCGAAGATTTGTATTACCGGTTGAATACCGTACCAATCAGAGTGCTGCCTTTGCGTGACCGGACTGAAGATATTCATCTGCTCTTCCGAAAATTCGCTTCGGATTTTGCTGAAAAATACAGGATGCCTGCCATCAGGCTCGATAATGATGCCGTTCAGGTGCTGCTTAACTACAACTGGCCGGGTAATGTGCGCCAGCTGAAAAATATTACCGAGCAAATCTCGATCATTGAAAAGGAGCGTATTATTGATGGGAAGACGCTGATGCGCTACATTCCGGTTAGTACGCAAAGCAAATTACCAGCGCTGTATCACAGTGTCGATGAAAAAACATTTTCGTCAGAACGCGAGATTCTGTACCAGATTTTGTTCGACATGAAGAAGGACATGAACGATCTGAAAAAACTGGTTCACGATATTCTTCAGAATGAGGCAACAATTGCCGATGTTCGCGACGATAATGCCCAACTGATCCGGAAACTTTATCAGGTTGAAAACGGGAATTATGTGCCCGACCAGCCTGTGGCGCCACGGGTGAACATCAAGCCGGTTGATCATGAGAATATTTATGACACCGAAGAGTTTGTTGAAGAATCGTTATCGCTCGAAGATAAGGAGGTGGAGATGATTCAGAAAGCACTCGAAAAGCATAAGGGTAAACGCAAATATGCTGCACGCGAACTGGGGATTTCGGAACGGACACTTTACCGGAAAATAAAGGAATACAACATCGATTAGATTATGAAGAGAAACACAATATTCGTGCTGCTTTCGGTAGCCATGCTTTCCATTGTTTTTGCGGCTTGCAAAATCAGCTATTCGTTTACAGGAGCATCTATTGCTCCCAATGTGAAAACTTTTTCGGTTTATTATTTTCCGAACCGTGCCAAGCTGGTTAATCCGAATCTGAGCCAACAGTTTACTGACGGATTACAGGAGAAACTGATCAAGCAAACCTCGCTGAACCAGATCAGCGAAAATGGTGATCTGGAATTCAATGGGCAGATTACCGAATACGATGTCAGGCCAATGAATATTGTACAAGGCGACCTTGCTGCACAAAACAGGTTAACCATTGGTATTAAGGTGAAGTTTACCAATAATAAGGATCATGAGCAGGATTGGGAGAAAACATTTACCGCGTATGAAGACTTTGACAGTAATAATTCGCTCAGTACGGTTGAAGATAGCCTGGTTCCTGAAATTATTAAAAAGCTGACTGACGATATTTTTAACGCTTCGGTAGCAAACTGGTAAACTATGACAGCCGATCAACTCTATCAATTTATGCTGAATCCGGATGGGATGAACCGGGATACGCTTCAGGACCTCAGAGAAATGACTGAGCAGTATCCGGCATTTGAAACGGCCTGGATCTTGTACCTCAAGAATCTGAAGATCCTGAAAGATTCATCGTTCGAACAGGAGTTGATTAATGGAGCCATTCGTATTCACGATCGCCGTAAATTGTATTTGTTTTTGAATCAAAAAACAGCTGAGCAGGTTATTACTCAACCGGAAACAATCAGTCAGGAAGAAACAACTGATGCGGATTTGCTTAAGCTGATTGCACCACCCGAGTACCGACTTGAAGTGGATGATGTTGTTGACGAAACAATAGGCGAGATTGCCCGTTCAATTCAGAAAAAGCCAAGTAAAAAGCACACTCTGATCGAGAAATTCCTGGAGGCTCAGCCCAAAATGCCGTTGGTAAAAGAGGAAGAATCGGAGTCGCCAATGGAAAGCTGGAAGCCTAAAGAACCGGAAAACGACGATTTTGTTACCGAAACTTTAGCTATAATTTATGCTCAGCAGGGTTATTATAAAAAAGCTATTCAGATATTTGAAAAATTAAGTTTGAAATATCCGGAAAAAAGTACTTACTTTGCTGCCCAGATTGAAAAAATCAAAAATTTAATGAACAATTAATTACATTTATATGTACTCACTGATCATCGTTTTATTAGTCGTTGTTTGTGTTTTGCTTGTTTTAATTGTATTGGTTCAGAACTCAAAAGGCGGAGGTTTGGCAAGTAATTTCCAGGCATCGAACCAGATTATGGGTGTTCGTAAAACAACCGATTTTCTTGAAAAAGCAACCTGGGTTTTAGCCGGAGCATTGTTGATTTTATCAATTGGTGCAACTGCATTCATCCCACGTGATGCTAAAACAGGTGGTGAATCAGCGATTAAAGATCAGATACAGAATGCTGTTGATCCAAATCAGGTTCCAAGTTTCCCGGCTCCTGCTGATGCAAACACCACAGCTCCTGCTTCTTCTGCACCTGCATCTACCGCTACTCCTACAAAATAAGAGAACTTCTTTCAGATTTAATCTGAACATGCTATAACAGAAAGTCTTCAATGCAATTCATTGAAGACTTTTTTATTTTTGTACTTATCAAACCATCAAAAAACCTGTTATGAACCTAAAATTTCGTTTCGCCGGATTTGTTTTGCTTGGCAGTCTGGCAATTTTTGCTGCATGTCATAAATCAGTTCCTCCTCCAGCTCCGGTTCTGCCGGTACCTACCGATCGTCAGCTGGCCTGGCACGAAATGGAACAATATGCTTTTGTGCATTTTACCACCAATACATTTACCGATAAAGAGTGGGGATATGGCGACGAAAAAGAGTCGGTTTTCAATCCAACTGCGATGGATGTAACCCAATGGGTAAAAACCATAAAAGCTGCGGGATTGAAAGGCTTGGTATTAACCTGCAAGCATCACGACGGATTCTGCCTTTGGCCAAGTAAATACACCGAACATTCGGTAAAAAACAGTCCGTACAAGGGTGGCAAGGGAAATGTGGTTGACGAAGTGGAAAAAGCTTGTCGCGCCGAAGGTATTAAGTTTGGTGTTTACCTTTCGCCCTGGGACCGCAATCGTGCCGACTACGGCACTCCTTCGTATGTTGAATATTACCGTAATCAGTTAAAAGAACTTTTTGAAGCTCATAAACCTGTATTCGAAATGTGGTTCGATGGCGCTAATGGCGGTGATGGCTATTATGGTGGCGCTAACGAGAAACGCAAAATAGATGGCAAAACCTATTACGATTGGCCAACAACACTGAAAATGGTTCGCGAAATGGAACCTGCCGTGATTTTCTTCAGCGACGCTGGTCCGGATATTCGCTGGTGTGGAAACGAGAGCGGTTATGTAAGCGAAACTAACTGGAATACCATTACTCCCGACACCTTGTATGCCGGTAAAAGCGGTATTCAGGAATTGCTGGGTACCGGAAGTGAAAATGGTACAAGCTGGATTCCTGCAGAGGTTGACGTGTCAATCCGTCCAGGATGGTTTTACCATGCTAAAGAAGATTCGCTGGTTAAAACTCCTGAAAAACTGTTTGATATTTATCTCAGTTCGGTAGGCCGTGGAGCCAACCTGATTCTGAATATTCCTCCGGATCGTCGCGGATTGATCAATGAAATTGATGTGGCTGCACTTCAGGGCTGGAAACAATTAATTGATGGCTATTTCAAGACCAACCTGGCATTGAATAAACTGGCTGTTGCATCTTCGTTCCGTGGAAATTCGGAAGAATATAATGCAGTGAAAGTTACCGACGGCGATAAAGAAACTTATTGGGCTACCAACGATGAGGAAAAAACAGGTACAGTAGAAATTGATCTTGGAAGGCCTCAGCTCATCAGCTTTGTGGTTCTTCAGGAGTATATAAAACTGGGACAGCGTGTAAAAAGCTTCCGGATTGAAATCCCGAAAGACGGCAAATGGGTGGCTTTGGCCAAGGGTACTACCATTGGTTACAAACGCATCGTAAAAACATTCCCTACCGAAGCTTCAAAAATCAGGCTGGTGATTACCGATTCGAAAGCTTGTCCGACAATCTCGAACCTCGAGATCTACTAATCCGGGTGAATCAACTTTTGTAAATCAATATTGCCACAAAGACGCCAAGTCACAAAAGAATCTCAAGCTTTGTGATTCTTCGATTCCGGGAGTCTTTGTGGCTGTTTTTTATATACGAATGATTGGCAGATTGGCGCGACTGACAGACTGACACACAAAATGACATACTATAATCTTTCGGTTTAGTGATTTTAATTTCAGATATTTACAGGATTATTTTTCGATTTCAGAAGAAGTAGTGTGCAAAAATGTCAAATTCCGGAGCCGCGATGTGTCACCATTTGTTTTGGCACAATATCTGAATAGTTCGGATGTCAAAAATTTAAAATGTATAACCAATTAAAATAATTCAAAATGGCAGACTTAAAAGGAAAAATTCTGGCTGGTAAAATTCTCGTACAGCCGAAAGAAGCAGAAAAGAAAACAGCTAGCGGAATCATTATTCCTGATTCAGCAAAAGAAAAACCACAGGTAGGTAAAGTGGTATTGGTTGGTTCGCCTAAAAAAGATGAACCGATGGAAATTCAGGTTGGCGACAGTGTTTTCTACGGAAAATATTCTGGAACTGAATTGAACATCGATGGCGTTGATTATCTGTTGATGTCGCAGACTGACGTTTTGTTTATTGCTGAATAATTTGATTAACAACAATTAAAAGAAATAGAAATGGCTAAAGAAATTAAATTCGAGATTGAAGCCCGCGACCTTTTGAAAAAAGGGGTTGACAAATTGGCTGATGCCGTAAAAGTAACTTTGGGCCCAAAAGGCCGTAACGTGGTTATCGAAAAGAAATTCGGTGCTCCACACATCACTAAAGACGGTGTGAGTGTTGCCAAAGAAATCGAACTTTCGAACCCATACGAAAACATCGGTGCACAAATGGTGAAAGAAGTAGCCAGCAAAACCGGTGACGACGCTGGTGACGGTACTACAACTGCTACTGTTTTGGCTCAGTCGTTGATTTCGGTTGGTTTGAAAAACGTTGCTGCAGGCGCCAATCCAATGGATTTGAAACGCGGTATCGACAAAGCTGTTGCCAAAGTGGTTGAAAGCATTGGCGAACAGGCTGAAAACGTTGGCGACGACTTTAACAAAATTGAACAGGTTGCCAAAATTGCTGCCAATAACGACAGCGCAATCGGTGCTTTGATTGCCGAAGCCATGAGAAAAGTAAATAAAGAAGGTGTTATCACTGTTGAAAGCTCGAAAGGAACTGAAACTTATGTTGACGTTGTTGAAGGTATGCAGTTCGACCGTGGTTATATTTCACCTTATTTCATCACCGATGGCGAAAAAATGGCTGCTGACCTGGAACACCCTTTCATCCTGATTCACGATAAGAAAGTAAGCACCATGCGCGATTTGCTTCCAATCCTCGAACAATCGGCTCAGACTGGTCGTCCGCTGTTGATTGTTGCCGAAGATGTTGATGGTGAAGCTCTGGCTACTTTGGTGGTTAACCGTTTGCGCGGTTCGCTGAAAGTTTGTGCCGTGAAAGCTCCGGGATTTGGCGATCGTCGTAAGGAAATGCTGGAAGATTTGGCTATCCTGACTGGTGGTGTGGTTATTACCGAAGAAAAAGGTATGAAACTGGAAGACACAACTCTGGATATGCTCGGACAGGCTGAAAAAATTACTGTTGACAAAGAAAAAACAACAGTTGTTTCAGGTGCCGGTTCTGAAGAAGACATCAAAACCCGCGTTGCTCAGATCAAAAAACAAATTGAAGTTACTACTTCTGATTACGATAGAGAAAAACTTCAGGAACGTCTGGCTAAATTAGCCGGTGGTGTTGCTGTACTTTATGTAGGTGCTGCTTCAGAAGTTGAAATGAAAGAAAAGAAAGACCGCGTTGACGATGCTTTGCACGCAACCCGTGCTGCTGTTGAAGAAGGTATCGTTCCTGGTGGTGGTGTTGCTTACATCCGCAGTATCGCAGCTTTGGAAGGTCTGACTGGCGAAAACGAAGACGAAAATACAGGTATCGAAATCGTGAAACGCGCTATTCAGGAGCCATTGCGCCAGATTGTATTCAACTCAGGAAAAGAAGGTGCTGTTGTTGTTCAGAAAGTGTTGGAAGGCAAAGCCGATTTCGGTTACAATGCCCGCAGCGACGAATACCAGAACCTTTACGAAGCAGGTGTTATCGACCCAGCTAAAGTAACCCGCATCGCGCTGGAAAATGCTGCATCAATTGCAGGTATGTTCCTGACTACAGAGTGCGTGTTGGTTGAAGAAAAAGAAGACAAACCAGCTATGCCTCCAATGGGCGGCGGCATGGGTGGCGGTATGGGCGGCATGATGTAATCGACCGAACATATCCATCAAAATAAATAGCAAAGCCTTCTTCCGGTTCTCCGGGAGGAGGCTTTTGCTTTATTTTCAGGCATTCGTTTTCTTAATCCATTAACTTCCGGTTAACATCTGAGGTGGATTATTTTCAGTAAATTTGATCTGCATCAAAACAAAAACTCCAAACCATATTATTCACATTTATATGGAAAGAGAATTCTCTATGCGCAGGATATCTAACCTGCTTAAAGAACATGCCAATCCATTCTTGCGCGAGAACAAGAAGATCATACTTCAGTTTATTTTTACCCTTTTCTTTTTCGCTATCGGTATTTGGTTTATCCAGCACGAGCGTTCGGAACTGGGGCAGGTGAAAGAAGTGCTGCATTCGGCAAAATGGGAGTGGGTACTGGCCGGAATCCTGCTGACCGCGGTTTATATCCTGCTTCAGGGATTGATGTATGTATTTTCGTTTGCCGCCACACGGCATAAAGTTTCGCTTTTTGATTCAACGATGTTGTTTATCAAACGAAACCTGATCAGTGTGTTTTTGCCTGCCGGTGGAGTTTCGTCGTTGGCGTTTTTCACCGGAACGATCGAAAAGAAGGGAATCAAAAATTCGCAGATTCATTTTGCCTCGTCGATTTATGGGTTTATCGGGATTTTGTCGGTAATCATCGTGGCAGTTCCGGCGTTTCTGTATGCTATTGTGGAGGGCACACTTGGTTCGGGCGAATGGTATGCTCTTGCAGCCATTGTACTTTTGAAGTTGGTATTGTTTTTCAGCTACCGTTCAATTTTACGGAAAGGAGCTTTGTATAACCTGCTGGTGAAGTATGTGCCTACGACGGAGGTTTTTATGAACGATTTGCAGAATAACCGGGTTGACAAGCAGAAATTCATTTATACTGTTCTCACATCGGTTGTTATCGAGTTTATTGGTATTGCACATCTGTATGTAGCCATGCTTGCCCTGGGTTTTACCCCTTCGCTGCTGGCTGCCATTTTAGGATACATCATTTCGGTTATTTTCCTGATTGTTTCGCCTTTCCTGCGCGGACTGGGAGCCATCGAGGTATCGATGACCTATGTTTTGCTGCGCTTTGGTTTTGGCAATGTCGATGCTATTGCCATCACATTCTTGTACCGGTTTTTCGAGTTCTGGATGCCGCTGGTGGCCGGAATTGTCGCTTTTATGTCGAAAGTGAACAAGCTGCTGATGCGAATTCTTCCGGCGCTTTTCATGCTGGCTTTGGGTATTATCAACATCATCTCGGTGTTGACACCTGCCATTAAAGAGCGGTTGAACGAACTGAAGGGATTTTTGCCCGTTGAGGCCATTCACGCATCGAATTACCTGGTATTCACGGCGGGTTTGCTTCTTCTGGTTACCGCTGCTTTCCTCCTGAAAGGACTTCGGACGGCCTGGTGGTTTGCCATTGTTTTAAGCTTGGTTTCATTAGTCGGGCACATCACCAAAGCCATCGATTTTGAAGAAGCTTCGATCGCCTTGCTGGCGATTGTGATGCTGGTTGGAACGAGGAAGGAATATTACATTAAAACCAATCCGAAGATGCGCAATGTGGGGCTTCAAACCTCGGTATTGACGGCATTTGCCACGCTGATTTATGGAATCATCGGCTTTTACTTTCTGGATAAACGGCATTTTAACATCGACTTTAATGTGTGGCAGTCGGTTGAGTACACCGTTCAGAATTATTTCATGATCAGCAGCGATGCACTGGTTCCGGCCAGCAAATTCGCCAATCGTTTTTTGCTTTCGATTAATATCAGCGGTTTTTTTTCCATTGCTTTTCTGATTTACACGTTTGTTCGCACCTATGTGCCAACCGACAATATTTCGGAAGAAGAACGCGAGTTGGCCGAGAACCTTATCAAAACACACGGATGCTCGGCCCTCGATCATTTTAAGACTTCGGACGACAAAATAATTTACGTTTCGGAGAGCCGAAAAGCATTTGTGGCTTACCGCATTTCAGGAAATTTTGCTGTTGTGCTCGAAAATCCGGTTGCCGAAAATCGGGATGAAATGAAGGCTTGTATTGCCGAATTTGACCGGTATTGTTACGAGAGCGGCATGAAAAGCATTTATTACCGCGTGCCGGAAGAGAGTTTGGAAATATACAAGCAGTTGAAACGAAAAAGCCTGTTTTTGGGGCAGGAGGGAGTTGTTGATCTGACTACCTTTAAACTTGAAGGAGGCGCTAAAAAGCCTATGCGTAATGCAATCAATAAGGTAATTGACCGGGGATATAAAGCCACGATTCACGAGGCTCCTGTTAAGGACGGGATACTTCAGAAAATAAAATCGGTTAGCGACGAGTGGCTGGAAGATACGGAACGATCGGAGATTATTTTTTCGCAGGGCATGTTTAACTGGGACGAACTGAAGCAGCAAACCATTATTACCGTTGAGAATACTGAAGAAAAGATTGTGGCTTTTCTGAATATTATTCCGGACTATGCCAAAGACGAAGCCACTTACGACTTGATTCGCAAAACAAAAGATGCTCCCAACGGCATTATGGATTTCATTCTGGTTGAGCTGTTTAAATACCTCAGAGAAAAACAGATCCGGTATGTCAATCTGGGGTTTGCCCCGATGAGCGGGCTGAACGATCCGCATACATTTCCGGAGAAGTCGATGAAGTTTGCCTACGAGAAAATCCGTTCATTTTCGCAGTACAAGGGCTTACGCGATTACAAAGAGAAGTTCGACCCAACATGGTACAACAAGTACCTGATTTATCAGCACGATTACGATTTGCTGCAGGTACCGGCGGCGCTGACCAAGGTGATTAAACCTTGAAAAGTATAGTAAACTTTTCGCCGG
>JAJZSZ010000130.1 GCA_021849365.1 Bacteroidota bacterium
ATTTCATCATTCGATTGTTTATCGGCATAAACGGTGTCAATGGCTAACTGGAGTTTATTTCGCTCAGATGATTCTACGAGCATCTCTTTCAAAACAGAAGCGTTTCTTTCGGGCGACGAATAGATATAAATGTTTCTTCCACTGGCGACAACACTGTCAAGGCTGGTTTCCATTCCTCTCCAAAGCTTAACAGGCATATCGTTTCCTTCATAAGTAATAACATTGGGATTTACAGCAGTTAATTGTGGCACATATTTGTCACGGTGCCCACAATAACTGAGTCCATAAACAATTGCATTTTCCTTAAATGGCCCGGATTCCCATGTTGGCTCAATAAAAAGAAAGTCGTTGGTAGTTATGGTTTTGTCGGTAAACTGCCTTAATAATTCTCGATGTTTCTTTTGTTCGCTGATGATTGGATAATCGCGTTGTACTTTCCAAGCCGTTGAAAGAATAAACAGAACCGGAAGCAGATTACTGACGAGAATTTGCTGACCTTTCGATGGGGTTATTTTCTTCCAATAGCCTGAAATCATAAAAAACATGAACCCGTATAAAATGAAAGTTGGCGCCAGATAATAATTCTTGAAGTGTTTCGAAACCATAATTATCTGCAACAGAATAATGAGCAGAAATCCGGCGAATATAAGAGCTGACTTATCTTTTCGTTTAAATGAAATAAAAATAAGAGTCGTTAAAATGGCAACTAGCAATACCAGTTCCGGGTTAATTTTGAAAATTTGGGAAAGACTATCCAGCATCTTATTCAGATTCAGAACTTTGGATTCGCCGCTTCCATACAGCCCGTCGTGTTTAAAAATGCCGGTCAAGAACCGAAAATAATCATCGAATTTGGTAATGATCGGGGCAATGAAAGCGAAGAACGAAACAATTCCCGAACCGATATAAACCAGCCGGTTTTTGTTGGTATCGATTAAAAATAATGGAAGCAGCAGCACAGGTAAATAATTAAACTTTGTGGCAAGTCCAAGTGCCATAACGATTCCGCTATAAACCGCAAATTTTACCGATGACCGGTTTTCGTAGCCATATTTCAGGAAAACAATGATGAAAAGCAATCCTGAAATCATAAAAAAACGGTCGGGATTTACCCGTGCAAACAGCCAGAATAAAACATCGTTGAAAATGAATCCGGCCTGCAAAAACAGGATTTGCCAGACCGATATTTTCCTTTTTAATCCCAGCCAGCCAACAATAGCCATCAACAAGGCCTGCAACGTGGTTAAAGCCAGAGAGGCAGCATTCAAGTAATATTCAGGACGGGAAAAAACATCCTGAGCCAAATCTCCTTTTCCTGAAATGAGGTAAGCGAAACGGATTACAATACCGATAAAAACCTGAAATGGAGTGCCCGGATGGTCGTAATGCCCGATGTAATTGAACTTGAGCAATGCACAGTTTAGTCCGTTAACAAGATATGGAAATTCAGGATCGGACGATTTGGCGAAAAACGGATCGAAAAAGCTCAGGTTAAAAATTCCCCAGGCCACGACTAGCGCCGGAAGAATAAAAATTATGGGCTTAAAACTGATCGTTTTCATTACCAAATATTTTATTTGAATTTGATTTTTCGTGCGGCGAAAAGACTCATCTTTATAAGCAACCAGCCATGACTAAAACGGCTGATTTGAGTTGACCCGTATTCGCGATCGCGGTAGTGCACAATTACTTCAGTAATCTTCAGGTTGAGTTTCGCTGCGCCGAACAACAAGTCGAAGTCGCCAAATGGATCGAAATCACCAAAATAGCTTCGGTTGGCAATGATTTTGTCGTAATCTTTTCTGAATAACACTTTGGTGCCGCACAAGGTGTCTTTTAAGCGTTGACCAAGCAGATACGAAAAGAACCAACCAAAAAATTTATTGGCAAGGTAATTCAGGAAACGCATGGCTTCTTTTTCCATCGGGTAGACCAGACGGCAACCGTTAATAAATTCACCTTTGTTGTTACGCAAAGCTTCATAAAATTTGGGCATATCTTCGGGTGGTGTGGTCAGGTCGGCATCCAGAATCATAAGAATGTCGCCTGTAGCTGCGGCGAATGCCTCACGCACCGCGTTTCCTTTCCCTTTCCCGGTTTGCTTCATTACCTTGATGTCGATATCCGGATAAGCTTGTTGAACCCGCAGCATTTCGGCATAAGTATCGTCTTTCGAGTTCCCTTCAATAAAAATAAACTCCTGGTGCGATCCGAATTTTGGTGTTCGTTTTACCGCATTTTCGATGTTGCCTTTCTCGTTTCGGGCCGGAACAACAATCGAAACCGAAAATTCTTGTGGCTCCGAATAAACTGGGCGTGCGGTAATGAACTGAATGAGATCGAGACCGCTGATTCCGGGAAGGTTTGCCAAAAATTTGTTGAAAATCAGGTTGAAAACAGGAATGTATTTGGGTAACAACAACTTCTTCTCAACTTTAACGATCTCGAAATTTTCGAGTCGAAGCACATTTTCAATGTCTTTAATGGTCAGCCAGTTTTGTAACGGTTGTTTAGCTTTCAGGTGAAGCATTTCGCCCAGTTTCAGGATGGGTTCCCAAATATAATTGTAGCTCGAAATAACAATTTTAGTCCGGGGGGTAACATACGTTCTGATGTTCCTGAAAAACTCCTGAATATCCCACAGCGAGGTGATTAAATCGGAAACAATGATATAATCGATTTCGGTGTCGGGCCTAAAACTGATGGCGTCGGCCAGCTGAAACTCCAGATGAGGGTATTTTTTACGTGCAATTTGAATGGCCTTTTCCGAGAAATCGACTCCGATACCTCGTCCCGGTTTTACTGAATTTAATAAATCTCCGGTTGAGCAGCCTAATTCCAGAACCGTTGATCCTTCCGGAATTATAAATGCAAATTGCCGTTCAATGATTCTTTGGTAAAAGCGGTTTCTTTTTTTCCAGCGATCGCGTGTTGAGGCGTTCTTTTCGAAGTAATCCAGTAAAATTTGTTGTCCTCGTTCCATTAAAATGATATGATAAAAATGACTCGCTTATAATTTTTGAGTCGTGAGAAATTAGGCATCTATATTGGTTTCCGAAATCAAATAATTGGGTCGGCGTTTATTCTCAATGAAAAGTTTTCCGAGGTATTCACCTATAATGCCAAGCATCAACAGGTTTATACCACCTACAAACAGTACTGAAATGATTACCGAAGTCCAGCCAGCTACCGCCTGATTGGTGAAAAAATGAATGTAAATGGCATACAGGCCGTAGATGAAGCTTAGTAAAGCAATTACCGAACCTAGGTAAATTGATATTCGCAACGGTTTTACACTGAAAGCTGTAACGCCGGTGGTAGCAAATTTCAGCATTTTTCGGAAAGTATATTTGGTAGTTCCGGCAAACCGCTCGCTGGCCGTAAAATCGACAGTGGTTTGTTTAAATCCCATCCACGGAATGATCCCCCTGAAAAACAGATAATTTTCTTGGAAGCGTTTCAACTCCTTCAGTACTTTTTTGTCAACCAGCCGGAAGTCGGCCATGCCGTTTTCGATGTTTACGTCCGACAGTTTTTTCATGATCCGGTAAAACAGGCCCGACGATATTTTTTTTGCCAGCGAAATGCTTTGGTGGTCGTGGCGGATGGTATTTACAATCTCGAATCCCTGTTCCCATTTGGCAATCAACTCAGGAATTACTGCAGGTGGGTGCTGCAAATCGGCATCCAGACTAATGGCGCAGTCGCCCGAAGCATAGTCGTACCCGGCTTTCAGGGCATTCTGGTGCCCAAAATTGCGTGAGAAGGAGATGTATTTTATTTGCGGATTGTAATCGGCCAAAGCCTTAATTTCCTGAAAAGTGTTGTCGCTGCTCCCGTCGTTGATGTAAATAATTTCGTAGTCGTAATTTCGGGGTAAAAACTGCAGCAGGGTTTCGTTAAAGGTTTTCAGGCCTTCTTCTTCGTTAAAACAAGGCACAACCACCGATATTTTCCGGAAACTATTCATAGCGCGAGTACGAATTTTTGTGTAAATATAGTTTTATTTGTATTGAAATAAATCATAACGTTAATGGATAATCTCAGAAAAGGCTTGTTATTTACCAGTATTCTGGCGCTTCTGGTCATCCTTTTTTTCTTTGGAAATATACTCCGGAATCCCAACCAAACCTACTTTGCACCCGGAGGCGATGGTTTCAAATCATACTACGGGGCAATTTACCATTTGGAGTGCGACTCCACGTATTTCAAGTTCGAAGGGATGAATTATCCTTATGGCGAGTCGGTTTTTTTTACCGATAACCAGCCTTTGCTAGCCAACACCGTTAAATGGATCAGCAACAACATGGTTGACATTCGCGAAAATATTGTTGGGATTATAAATCTTTCAATGATCTTTTCAGTGCTGATTGCTGCTATTTTCCTTTTTCTGCTTTTCAACGAGTTGGCGGTTTGTTGGTGGTTTGCCTCATTGGCTTCGGTAGGTATTTGTATGTTGTCGCCGCAAATCGGGCGAATGGCTGGACACTTTTCACTGTCGCACCTGTTCTGGATTCCTGCAATGCTTTACCTGATCATTCGCTTCTCGAAGAAGCCCGGGTGGGGACTCTCTGCGATTATCGCCCTTGTAGGTTTTTTGGCAGCTTCAATGCAACTTTATTTCATTGGCTTTTATGGTTTATTACTGACTTTTTACTGGCTATTTGCCAAAAACTGGTTCCGCGAAAGTTGGATAGCCCGCCGGAATGCGCTCCTGCATTGGTTCTTACAAATCGGAGTTCCGTTTATTCTGCTTGAAATCCTTATGATTTCAACCGATCCGATGACCGATCGAACCTCGCATCCTTACGGTTTTCTGACCTACCTGGCTCATCCGGTAAGTGTTTTACTTCCTGGCGGCACGCCTTACAGTTTTGTCCCGAAATACATTCGCGTGTTTAATCACATCGATTGGGAAGCCTATGCATTTATTGGTATTGCAGCGCTTTCAGGATTTCTTATTGGTTTGGTTGTGTCCCTGAAGAAATTAGTTACCCGAAAGGATTTCTTGAATGTGAGCTCCAACTCTGTTTTGACTGCTTTCTTTTGGGCGTCGTTTGTCGCTCTATTGCTTTCGTTCGGAATTCCGTTTGTTATGGGAATGGAGTGGTTGATCGATTATATTGGCCCTTTCAGGCAGTTGCGGGCGCTTTCGCGTTTTTCGTGGCTGTTCTTTTATGTGATTAATGTTGTGGTATTCTATCAGTTGTACGTATGGATCGGCCAACGACGAAGCACAATTCGAATGGTGATTACAATTATTGCTTTCGGGTTTTTATTCGTCGATGGGTTTTACAATCTGAAAGCCACCGCAACGCGACTCGATAATACAAAACCTTTGTTAGCTGATAAAAGCAACCAACTTCCGGAGAATAAATGGGTGACTCAATTGGATTTTTCGCAGTTTCAGGCCATACTGCCATTGCCCTATTTTCATGTGGGATCGGAGAATATTTGGATTGATGCCGGATATAATTCGCTTGAAAATACGCTGATTGCATCCATAAAAACACATTTGCCCACCACGGCTGTAATGATGGGCCGGACTTCGATTAGCCAGACGTACATGAATTATTCGCTGGTAATGGAACCGTTGCACGAGTACGAAATTCTGAACGATTTTAAGAGTCGAAAGGATATTTTGCTGATGATAATGAAGGGGTATAAGCCCAATCTCGATGAGCAGCGAATTCAGAATACTTCAGTATTCTTGTTCGGAAACGATTTGTTTGATTTGTACCGTTTACCATTCGATAGCCTGAAGCAAATACCGCGGCAATTTCATGCTCGGGAACTTGCTGACTTTATCCCTGAAAAGCTTATTCGGAAAGATCAGTTTTTAATAAGCGATACAGTTTCGTTTTTTAGTTATCAGGATTACAATAACGAAGTTAACCCTGCATTTTCGGGAGCCGGAGCACATGCGTTGAAAGTTAAAGACTGGAATACATTATTTGAGGCACCTATGAATAAAGCCAAAAAGGGAGAAACTTATCTGGTGTCGTTTTGGCAAAAGGATTTTCAGTACGATGCATATCCGCGCTTCAATATCGAGATCGCGCAAAGCGACGTAAAGGGGCAGACTATCGATTATTTCTACTCCGATATTCACCGGTATATGCGGGCAACCGATAAAGATTGGGCGCTCTATGAAATTCCGATTAATGTGAAGGAAGACAATGTTCATCTGAAAATTTCAATCCGGAATAAAGTGCTTCGAAAAGCCGATTACGTTATAGACGAACTCTTAATCCGCCGTTCGGACGTAAATCTGTATCAGCAATCCGGGAATCAGTTGATTCGGAATACAAGGAAGTTTCAGATTAATTAGCTTTCTGATTCTTGCCTAAGCGGTACAACCAGCAAAAGCCATTCTGAAAAATCAGTTCATAGCTTTTGTCAAGAATCGGTTTAATTTTCTGAAAGTCAGGATCAGAATCGTCGGGCATTTTGCCAAAAATAACGGCATAAGGTATTTCCTGAATTTTACCGTCTTTTTGAGGTAATGAAAATACATCAGGGTTTTGTGCATTCGAATAGAAATGATCGATCATTTTCTTGTTATCTGCCGCCCAAACATTAATAGGAGCCAGCTCATATTTTCCTTCCAATTTCCAGTTTATAGGGAACCATTTCAGTTGTCCTTCGTAATTTTCGATTACTGCAATGGGTTTGCCACTACCAAAGTACCCGGGACTATGCATATGCAACCAGTTTCCTTCGTACGCGTAATTGAACGGGAGTAAAAGACTTCCAGGTTCTATGTGCTGCGTAACCTCTTTCATTAGTTCGATTTGTCTGGAAGTACCCCTCATAGAACGCGAATGATAAAAGCTAAATGCAATGTGGATAACCAGAATTATAAAAATGGCTGATTTATGCACCCAGCGTGGATATGTTTGAGTTGCCAACCAGAAACACAGGAATAAAAACACAAGGATTATAAGCCGCTCAGGCAAAATGTTGGCATTGGGGACTACCAGAAAAAGTATGGTAAATGCTACGAAGAATAAGAACCAAATCAGGCTGAAGCTTGGTTTTGGCATGCTGATCAATAGTTTGCCTTCTGAAAATGAACAATGTTTTTTGATTAACGCATAAAGATTAACAACTATCATTGTCACTAAAAGAAAAGAGAGTCCATGCGAGAAATACTTCCAGTCGGCACAATAACAAAGCGTAAGCAAGGGGCGAATGTCAATAATCCATTTCAGGAGTTCATTCAGGTTTAGCCGTCCGGCTTCTTCAAGCGAATCAACATTCAGGAGATAAATGGCTGTCAATAGCAATGTGGGCAATATCGCAATTCCAATGACTTTAAGTTTTGTGTAAAATAGGTTCCATCCGATGACAATATATCCATCCTTTGTTTTTTCAATTTTAAGAGCAGCCAACGGTAAAAGTAAGGCAACTGCAATAGTGACCAATAGAATAAGTATGTGCGAAAAATAAACAATCAGGAAAAGTAGTGAAAGCGCAAATACCTGCTTAATATTCAGTTTGTTTATATGGTTCAGTATGAAATAGCTGGTAGCAAAAAATGCAACCAGTGCGAAAACTAAATTGTACGAACCAAGGTAAAGCAAGTGGTTGTGTGCAAATAAAACTCCCAGATATGAAAATGCCTTGTTATCAGGAGAGAACCAAAGAACAATTTTACGAAAGAAGACAGGAAATAAGATCAGGTAGCTACCCAGGATTAGCTTTTCCGAAATATAATCCGGAAAAATCAGGTTGAGGAAGGCAAACAGAAAATGCGAAATCCAGTTTGGAACAGGGAGATGGTTGAATTTAAACAGATTAGTAAATTCTGGATAATTCCCTAGCCACAATTCTTTTATAATGTTGCCATTGTAAATATGCCCCGGACCATCCAATGTCAGGTAATATTTGGTGAAGATCAAAGGAGCTAAACCAATCAAAATCAGCAGGTAAAAAAAGGCTTTTTCGTTTAGATATTTAGCTGTAATTGTTTTCATTAGCTTGAGGTTATTCCGGGTTTAGCGTTTTCGTTTCTTGTTTTGTATTGGCTAAGGAGTAAATGCTGATATTTTGATATTGTCCTATTTTATCTGTCAGATAAGCTTCAAAGCCAGCAGTTTGCTTTAGATTTTCGTCAGAAAGAATTAAATACCGACACCCCTGTTTGATAGCAAAATCAATGCGCTCTTTGTCAGAAAAACGGGCATAACCATATTTTGTGTATCCTTTTTGGTCCATCAGGTAGAGTGAGATATTTATACTGCCGTCAGCCATACAAATTACGTTATCGTTTTTTGTAATCCCAATCGACCGCAAATAAGGTTTTATCGTTTCAAAGGCCTTAAAATTATTGTTATAATACCAGTGATTCCATTCCCAGAGTTCACGGTCAGTTCTTCGTATCAGTAAGTCACGGGCAAAGTACTTTTCGTCGTCGTACTTCATGCGGTTTATTAAGGCAGTCTGATAAACCAGAAAAAAAAGTGAAACTGATAAAAACAGTTTTAATCCAATATGATTAGCAATAAAGGGATGGTTCCTTTTCAAAAATTCAAAAAAGGTAAGCAATATTAAAGGGATGAAAATAAGCAGATTAGTTAAATAGTAATCGTGAACATCGAAAGCTTTAAACCACAACAAAACATAGAGCATAATCCCTATAAAACAAATAGCGCAAATACCTATCAGAAAATGGTTAACTTTCTTCCAAGATATTATCAGATAGATAAGAAGAAGAAAAACAACGGCTAAAAATCCCCGGTTAAAGAACGAACGCAACAACTTGGTAAACAAGCTTTCTGCAATCAGACTTCTTTCACTGGACGATAGTTCCCATATTGGAAAAATACTTTGTAAAAAGAATCCGGAGCTGTTTTTGCTGTTGTAATTTCGGGCATAAAGATACCATAATACAATGCAAATTAAGATAATAAGGCTTCCAATAGTTAATTCCTTCAACTTTCTTTTATCCAGATTCTTTTTGGTGGTAAATACTTCGAGCACGAGAAATCCAAGGATGGAAAAGAATATGAGCAGTGAAGTAATTTTAATTAATCCACCCTGCAGGAAAAAGAAAAACGCAAAATAGATAGCTTTTTTGCCTGAGTTAATCAGGTATTGATACATGTAGTAACACCCCGAAAGGGCAAGTCCCAAAGCGGGAGCATCGGCCAAAAAGTTATTGGCATAGTAGACCAATGCAGGAGAGGCGAAAAGGAACAATGGAATAAAGATGGCATAAAAATTATCTTTCAGGATAGAAAGAGTCAGGCGATACAGGTTGAACAGCCCGAAGTAAATAATTGAAATGTTTATTAGTCTGGAAATAAACTCCTTCTGACCAAATACCTGCCAAAGTTTAGCCACGATATAATATATAATAGGAAACTCTGAAACAGTTTTCCCATCGCCGGAATTGCCAAGATTATTAACCTGAGGCTCAAAAAAATTAAGATTTTCATTAAAGAAATTCAAAGTGAATGACAAACAATCAGCTTGTCTCCAGGCATGAAGTGAACAAGGTGGATAGAACAAAATTTGGTGGTAATTATATCCCCAGCTAACACATAGAAGTGCAATAATGAATATCAGGCCTGAAAGAATTGGATTTATCTTTGTCATTGATAAACTTTTCAGTTGAATATTCTACTTTTTACCAATCCCCATTTTTGCAACCGGTACTGGATCGATGTTTTTAATACCCCCAGTCCATAGATCGAGCTGTTTTTGATGTTGATGCTCGATGCCTCTTCAAAGTATTTCGTTGGACAAGTGATTTCAGCAATTTCGTAGCCAGCATACCATATTTGGGCAAGCATTTGGTTGTCGAACACAAAATTGTCAGAATTGGCATTGTAGTTTACTTTTTCAAGAACTTCGCGCGAAAATGCCCGGTAGCCCGTGTGGTATTCCGATAGTTTGGCGTTCATCATGACATTTTGAAACAGGGTCAGCAGCCTGTTTGCAATATATTTATACCATGGCATTCCACCAACAAGGGCACCTTTTCCCAAAATACGTGACCCCAAAACTACCTGATACAAATCATTGGCAATCAAATGGCTCATCGACGGAATAAGCTTTGGAGTGTATTGATAATCAGGGTGAAGCATGATTACAATGTCAGCACCCAATTCGAGCGCTTTGTTGTAGCAGGTTTTCTGGTTCCCGCCGTAGCCTTTATTAACTTCATGGCTTATGATGTGGTGAATTCCTAAACGGTGCGCTTCCTGTATAGTTTCATCTTTACTATTGTCGTCAACCAAAATTACTTCATCCACAATCGAAAAATCGATTTCGTTGTATGTTATCTCTAATGTTTTTGCTGCGTTGTATGCGGGTAAAACCACTACAACTTTCTTATTATTGATCATTACCAGTTTTTTTGTAAAGATAGGCTGTTTTAAATAAAACGAAAAAGTTTATATGGAAGTATTGAAACATAAAATAAGAATTACCTGAGCGACAGAGCCTTTAAATTTCTTTAAAGCTTCAATCAAAATATGGCTTATCTTTGGTTTCGATATTTTGAAATTCATGATCAAAAAGCACATTCAGTCGGAAATAATCAGGTATTTGGGGAAGGAACCAACAAAAGGGCAGGAGGAATTGTCTCAGAAATTTGCTGATTTTATTACTGAATCGGGTTTTGATGCTGTTTTCCTGCTGAAAGGTTATGCCGGTACCGGTAAAACAACCATGCTGAGTGCTCTGGTCGAGACATTTAATAAATTCAAATTCAAAGCGGTATTACTCGCTCCAACAGGCCGTGCGGCAAAGGTTTTATCGGGCTATTCGGGGCAGAATGCATACACTATCCACAAAAACATATACCGCCAGCAATCGTCGAGCGACGGCATGGGGCGTTTTGTTTTGGATAAAAACCTGAATAAAAATACGTTTTTCATTGTTGACGAAGCATCGATGGTTTCCAATGCAACGGCCGAATCATCAATTTTCGGATCAGGCCGGTTACTTGAAGATTTGATTGAATATGTGTATTCGGGCCAGAACTGCCGCCTGATTTTGGTTGGCGATACGGCGCAGCTTCCTCCGGTTGGTTTGGATATCAGTCCGGCGCTTTCGAAACAGGAGCTGGAATTTTACGATCGGGAAGTTTTCGACTTTGAACTGACGGATGTAGTT
>JAJZSZ010000131.1 GCA_021849365.1 Bacteroidota bacterium
GGTGCGCAAATTACGTTTTGCGAGCCAACACAGGCTGCCCGCGAATCAACGCTGGCAAATCTTGCCCGGCAGACCGGAGCAACTGAAATTCATCCTTACAACTATTTTAACGTAATATGCGGTCAGGGTACCGCCGCCAAAGAACTTATTGAAGAAACCGGCAATCTGGATGTTGTAATGGCTCCTGTTGGTGGTGGAGGATTACTAAGCGGAACTGCACTTTCAACCCGGGCATTGCTACCAAAAGCAAGAGTCATTGCTGCTGAACCTGCTGGTGCTGATGACGCTTTTCGTTCGTTTTACAGCAGAACGTTGCATCCGTCTGTTGCTCCCAAGACCATTGCCGACGGGCTTTTGACTTCGCTAGGCTCACTCACATTTCCGATTGTGCTCGAACACGTAGATCAAATCGTAACCGTTTCTGAAGACAATATTGTGGCCGCTATGCGAATGATTTGGGAGCGGATGAAAATTATTATAGAACCCTCGTCGGCTGTGCCATTGGCAGCCATTCTCGAAAATAAAGCTGACGTAAAAGGCAAGAAAGTAGGTATTATTCTCAGCGGTGGAAATGTCGATTTAGGGAAACTTCCTTTCTGAATAAAGAGTCTTGGATATTAAGGTTCAGCATTCCACTTCAAAAACTAAATATTCTTAAAACTATTTTTAGCGTTCATGAAACTCTTGTGAAACCAGCCGTTATTTACTAGATTGCAGTCATTCAATAAAAACGGAGTGGTTATGCGGAGAAGATATACATTGATTTTATTGTTGACATTTTTGGGATTGGTTCAACTTCAGGCACAAACTGCCGGGCGGTTAACAGTTACAGTAACTACAGGCCCTGCTGGCGGACCATACGCTCCACGAAATATTTTAGCCATTTGGATTGAAGACAATTCTGGTAAATTTGTAAAAACCTTGCTGGCTTATGCCAATACAAGAAAAACTCATCTGAATACATGGGAGGCTTCGACGACTGCTGTTAACAGCACTTTTAACGTGGTTGATGCTACTACCGGAGCAACTCAAAGTAATCACGGAATCCGCACTTGTCAATGGAATGGAACTGACTATTCGGGCAAGCTGGTGGCCGATGGCGATTACAAAATCAGAATGGAATTGACCGACCAGAATGCTACCGGAAACACCGCTTCTTTTACCTTTGCCAAAGGGCCGACTGCCCGAAAACTCACACCAAGCGATGTTTTGCCAAGTTTCTCGGTGATTACATTAGACTGGACAGGGGCGGCTACCGCAACGAATCCCGGATTATCGCAAAGCAATACGATTGTTGTTTTTCCGAATCCTGGAAGTGGTTTGTTTACTGCTTTGGGTGATAATATCGTTTATGTTGAAGTAAGTAACCTTGCCGGGAAGATTGTTTGTACCAGCACAAGTCCGGTTTTCGATATTTCGGACCAGCCCAAAGGTATCTACTTTGCAAGAGTGAAAACCAACAAAGAAACTCTCGTTCGCAAAATCATTCGAAACTAAAGGATTAAGGTTTCATATAGAAGTTGTTCGGATATAAAAGGGGATCTCTTTCCAATCAACATGTATTCTCAATTTATCCTGAATTGATGTACTGTTCAATTTCCTTTCAAAGTGTGTGTTGTTTTGGTTTTTTTACTGACGACAGATCGGGCTTCTGCATACCCAATTTTAGGCAAAAATTCACAAAGCACGGGCTTGTGTAAACGCAAAATAAACCTATTTTTGTGCATCACTCTCTAAAAAGCCCCCAGCTATGACAGTCGAAATAACCGTTGGAGAAAAAATAAGACAGATTCGGGAAATGAAAAAGGTCAGCATCGAAGAGTTGGCCGAAAGATGTGGAATGGAGATCGGAATGGTCCAGAAGATTGAACAGGACAAAAATATTCCTTCGCTGGCTCCGCTCATTAAAATTGCCCGCGCGTTGGGAGTTCGGCTGGGAACTTTTCTTGATGACAGCAACTCATTTGGTCCTGTGGTAGTTCGTTCTGGCGAGCATCATAAAGGTGCAAGGTTTACCTCGCAATCGAGCGAAGCCCGTGAACACCTGAACTTTTTCTCGCTGGCATACGATAAGGCTGGGCGCAACATGGAACCTTTCATTGTTGAAATTGAACCAGGACTTCAGTCTGACTATATGCTTTCGTCTCACGAAGGAGAAGAGTTCATTTATGTGCTCGACGGTGAAATTGAAATCAATTACGGAAAGGAAACTTATACTTTGTCGAAAGGCGATAGTATTTATTTAGACTCGATTGTGTTGCACAACGTGCATGCTGCCAATAAAAATTCGGCCAGGATACTTGCAGTCGTATATGCTCCGTTCTAAAATTCTGTTTATCCTGAAAATCTGATTTCCATGCAATTAATCGATTATACATTTGGCGAATTATTGGAGAAGTATGCTCTTGAGGCTCCCAATCGGGAATTTATGGTTTATCCCGACCGGAATTTAAGATTTACCTATTCTCAGTTCAACGAAAGGGTTGATCAGCTTGCCAAAGGGCTCTTGTATATTGGTGTTTCGAAAGACGATAAAGTTGGAATCTGGGCAAACAATGTTCCGGACTGGCTGACATTTATGTTTGCCACTGCCAAAATCGGAGCAGTTCTGGTAACCATCAATACCAACTATAAATCGGCCGAATTGGAATATCTGCTTCAGAATGCCGACATCCATACACTTTGTCTGGTCGATGGATTCAGGGATAGCGACTATGTAAACATGATTTTCGATTTGGTTCCGGAGTTGAAGAACAGCCAGCGCGGTCATCTGAACAGCGATAAATTTCCAGAGCTGAAAAATGTTGTTTTCATTGGTCCGCAGAAGCATCGCGGAATGTATAATACTTCCGAACTCCTTTTGCTGGGAAGCCATATCGACGATTTTGAACTGGAACAAATCAAAGAAACAATCAATTGCCACGATGTGGTAAACATGCAATATACTTCAGGAACCACTGGATTTCCGAAAGGAGTAATGCTTACGCACCATAATATCCTGAACTGCGGTTATGCAACCGGCGAGTTTATGCGATATACAGTTAACGAACGATTGTTAGTTTGCGTGCCACTGTTCCATTGTTTTGGCTGCGTTTTGGCGCTATGTGCCGTTATTACGCACGGATGTACTATGGTGATGGTCGAAAATTTCGATCCGTTAATGGTGCTCGCTTCAGTTGAAAAGGAAAAATGTACGGCATTATATGGTGTTCCAACCATGTTCATTGCCGAGCTGAACCATCCGATGTTCGACATGTTCGATTTGAGCACGCTGCGTACCGGAATTATGGCCGGGGCACTTTGCCCAATCGAAACCATGAACCAGGTGATGGAAAAGATGCACATGAAAGACATCATCATTGTGTATGGACTTACCGAAACATCCCCGGGTATGACAGCCACACGTACGCACAATTCACCTGAGGTTCGGGCCACGACTGTGGGTTTCGAGTACCCGAATGTTGAGGTGAAAATTTTTAATCCTGAAACTGGCGAAGAATGTGCGGTGGGCGAACATGGCGAAATCTGCTGTCGTGGATACAATGTCATGAAAGGATATTATAAAAATCCGGAAGCCACAGCCAATGCCATCGATAAAGACGGATGGTTGCATTCAGGTGACCTGGCTATGAAAACTCCGGATGGTTTCTACAAAATTACCGGTCGTATCAAGGACATGATCATTCGTGGTGGTGAAAATATCTATCCGCGTGAGGTTGAAAACTTCATTTATAATATGCCTGAAGTTGAGGCGGTTGAAGTTGTTGGTGTTTCGAGTAAGAAATATGGCGAACAGGTTGGAGCTTTCATCAAGCTAAAAGCTGGAAAACAACTTACTGATGAGGATGTACAGGAATTCTGCCGTGGAAAAATTGCCCGGTACAAAATTCCGCAGTTTATCTTCTTTGTCAACGAATTCCCGATGACTGCCAGTGGAAAAATTCAAAAGTACAAACTTCGGGATTTAAGTCTGAAGTTACTTGAGGAGAGAGGAATTGAAGTTATTTAATCCAGAATTTATCTTCCGCTGGAATTTTCTTGGTGTAGCCGATTTTGAACGGGTCGAAGCCTTTCATGCCGAATAAATACCAAACTGTAGAAGATACTGCAGGATTGGTGTCAACACCATCCCAAAGTTCGTCGCTTCCATACGATGTGCCAAAGTTGGCAGTATAGGGTAGAGCATATGTGCCCGGGTACAGTGAACTTTGAATCAGATTTTTTCTCATTTCAGATATACAGGCTTGAGATTCATTTTCTCTTTTGGCTTTGCTGAACGCAACTGCCATTTGGCCGGTTCCTTCCAACCAAACTACATCGCGGTCTTCATCAAAACAATAACCTCTGATCGATTTCTTTGTTGCGGTTGATTTTTTAGTTGTTTCAAAGCGTTTTGCATCAGTAAGTATTTTTTGCGGAAAGTCTTCGAAGATGCAGTAGCTCCATGAGTGCAGATCGAGGGCATATCGATATGCTGGATTATCGGCCCAGGCAACAAATATTTTGTTACCGGCTTCCCACCTTACATTTTTGAGGTAGGTCAGAAGCTTTTTATGGAATACCTGATATCCTGAAACGGCATTAAATGCATCAATATTTCCTTCGGCGATTTTCGAGATGCGAGTGCCTTTTTCGTTAAATCCGCCCCATACTCCGCCATCTTCATCCTGAAGCGAGATTATCCAGTTTGAAAGGGCTGTTGACAGTTGCTGATATTTTGTATTTTGCGCCTTGTAATGGTAATTGTTGAGCGCAATGAGCAGCCATGCGTTATCGCCCAGCCATCTACGGGGCGAATTTTCAACCGGAATACCATCGGCGGTTCTGAGCTGACCAAATCCTCCAGGCGATTGAAAAAATTCAGACTCAAGCTTGCCATTGAAAAAATCGAAGATTTTCTCGGCCTTATTTAAATCGCCATATGATGTAAATGCAAGTGCTGCAAGTGC
Source organism: Bacteroidota bacterium (assembly GCA_021849365.1). Classification (GTDB taxonomy): domain Bacteria; phylum Bacteroidota; class Bacteroidia; order Bacteroidales; family Prolixibacteraceae; genus Aquipluma. Next base: position 4,950 of record JAJZSZ010000131.1, read on the forward strand.
ATTGTCGTAAAGCGATACATATCTGCCTCCTTCACTGCTGAGCAAAAGGCCGTTCTCCTGCTGCATATTACAAAGCCAGAGATAAATCTGTTCAACGTTTATTTCGGGAATAGAGTCTTCGGAGGAACTTGAATTTCGGCATCCGGATATAATAAAGATCAGGCATAGTCCCAGGAAATGCCACCCGGAAGGTTTTTCTTTTATAATCATATCTGAGATTTTTTTTATTTATCAGTAAACCAAAAATCAAGATTTGGGTTAAATAGACTGTTGTTTTGTATCGTCAGTTAAATATTTATATAAATGTAATACTTGTTGCGTAACGATACATCTATTTTGAATGCTTTTTGTATCTTAGAAGCCAATGAGTAAAGGGAAGACAGCGGTTTTACTGTGTTCTGCTGAAGTGCATTTGACGAATTAAATCAAAAGAATGATGAAGAAAATATTAGTAGCTGAAGACAATCGGTTAATCCTGGAAACTATTTCGCACAGCCTTTCGCGTGAAGGATACGAAATCATTAAAACGAATGATGGCAAAGAATGTCTTGCATTTTTGGAAAATACCGATGTCGATTTAATTATTACCGATTTGTATATGCCTTATGTTAATGGTAATGAGGTTATTACGATTCTTCGTGATGAAAGAAAAAAAACAACGCCAATTCTTGTGCTATCTGCTGCCGGTGCTGAAGACAATGTATTAAAAGCATTTGAATTAGGTGCCGACGATTTTATGGTGAAGCCTTTTAGTTTAGTCGAACTCAATATTAGGGTTCGCAAATTGCTGGCATTGAGGAGATAGTCATAAATATTCTGTAGGTTTAGATTAATAGTTATTAAAGATATTTTTATGCCAATACACAAAAAGCGTATCATAATTCTTATAGCTTCCATTAGTATAATTATCTTATCGATACCGTTCATGTGTGTTGGTGGAATGACTGTTGATGATAAATTCAGCTTTAATTCAGTTAATTCCCTTCAGGAAACAAATAACTGGTATGCTGCTGCGCAGGAAAATGCTGTGGCAACTTCGGATTCAGCTATTAGCAGTAAATCAAATGCTGACCAGGCTAGTAAGGCTGATACGATTAGTAAAACAAGCAGGGCATATAATAAAATCAACCATTTTGCCCTTTGGTTAATGGGCGATCAAAGTGTTTCGGAGTTTAAAACCCAAATGATCAGGTTTGGTGATAATTACCTTCCGTCATACCTTAACCGGCCTTATAAAATACTTCTTGAGCGGACATATACTTATCCAATCGTTTTCTTTTTTATTATTTTCATTTTGCTGTTGTTGCTTAATGTTACCCTTGTTCTTTGGATTATGTACCTCTCAAGCGAGAGAAAAAATCATAAGGAAAGGTATATTATGATTTACCGTAACTCGTACGAAGATGTTTTTAGATCCTACTTGTTTGGCGAGATTGATTGGGACAGGGCATTTATAAAACTGAAGAAGAAAAAGAAGCGTTTAAACAGAAAGATCCTAACCGATGTATTGCTCGTATTTAAGGAGAACCTCCGCGGTGAAATGGATGCACAACTTTCTCAAATCTTTAAGAACCTGGGACTGCATGAAGACTCAATGCGGATGTTGAAGTCGGTATTTTATCACCGGAAGATTGAGGGAATGAAAGCGCTGACCAATCTTGATCCGGAGAGTGCCAAAGAACTTATTCCGAATTACCTTAATAATTCACATTTTCAGGTTCGGACCGAAGCGCAGGTTTCATATGTGAGGCTTCATCCCGAGCAGCCATTCGAATTTCTGAAAGATTTAACAAGCCCGTTCCCTAGGTGGACGCAGCTTTTGGCATTTCATATTTTCAGATTACATCAGGTTCCGGTGCCAGCCTTTATTGACTATATTGAATCAGGAGTTCCAACCGTGCGGAATTTCAGCTTGAGGATGATCATCTTCTTTCAGCAGCTTGAAAATGCCTCGGCTATATATAAATTACTTGATAGTCCATATGAAATGACCAGATTTCTGGCGATCAGGGCAATAAATGATTTGAGGCTTTATGAAGGGAAACAAAAAATTAAAGCGATGTACCCGTTGGAAACCGGAAATAATAAGATTGAGATTATCAAAGCACTGAAGAACATTGGCGATAACGACGATTTTGATTTCCTGGAATCCATTATTCAAATAGGAACGGTTTCGTTGAAGGTTGAAGCGTGCCGATCGCTCTATTACGTTAATCCTATTGGGAAATATAGACTGAAAGCGTTAAGCCAGAACAGTGAGTTAAATATTGATGAATACCTGGCACATGTTACTGATCCAAGAAACTGATTCACATGTACAAAGAACTTATTATTGCCATATTTGAGAATTTCTTTCTAATTTATGCTTTTTGCGTATTTGGTCTCTACGCCTGGCTGGCAGTGGTTTCGGCCCGAGAACTGATAAAGACTCATTACCATGCACGCAATACCAATTACGATGCTATAATTTCATCGCCTTTTGCGCCGATGATTACTGTAATTGCGCCGGCATATAACGAATCGTTATCGATTGTCGAGAATATAAAGGCTCTGTTGACGCTTTATTATCCGAATTTCGAGATTGTGGTGGTTAATGACGGAAGTCGCGACAATACGCTAGAATTGGCGATTGAGGCTTTCGATCTGGAAAAAGTAACATACATTGTTGATTATAAAATACCATGTCAGGAAGTAAGAGGAATCTACAAGTCAAGAAAGAAAGCGTTTAATAATCTGACGATTGTCGATAAATTGAATGGTGGAAAGGCCGATGCTCTTAATTCCGGGATTAATATCGCCAAAGGCGATTATTTTATTTCTATTGACGTCGACTCAATTATTGATCCTTATGCTCTTCAGAAAATGATTAAGCCATTTTTGGAAGAGCCTCACCGTAAAGTCATTGCAACAGGTGGCGTTATTGGAATTGCCAATTCGTGTAAAATTGTTGATGGCCAACTTGTTGAAATTGATGTCCCCAGCAATTTATGGGCTCGCTTTCAGGTAATTGAATACAACCGGGCTTTTCTGATGGGCCGTATGGCATGGAGCCGCTTAGATGGATTGTTGCTGATTTCAGGAGCGTTAGGACTTTTTGACAAAGAGGTTGCCATTGGCTGTGGTGGCTACTATACTAAAACTGTTGGCGAAGACATGGAACTTGTTGTGAGGATGAGAGAATACATGGCCAGACAGAAAATAGAGTATAAAGTTGGTTACATTCCAGATCCGCTTTGCTGGACGGAAGTGCCCTCTAACTTGAAGGTTCTGGGGAGACAACGAAACCGGTGGACACGTGGATCGATCGATACGCTTTTCATTCACTGGAATATTTTCTTTAACCCGAAATACGGATTTATGGGAATGGTTTCTCATCCGTTCTGGGTATTTTTCGAATGGCTTGCTCCAATTATCGAGTTTCTGGGCATTGTCTATTTTGTAGTTATTGCTTTTCTGGGCAACCCGAATTGGCCTTTCTTTTTTGTTATGCTGTTCTTTGTATATTCATTTGCGATCACTTTTTCGACCTATGCTATTTTGTATGATGTTTTATCATACAACCGGTATAAGAAAAAGCGCATGATTCTTAAGCTTCTGCTGACCGCGTGGATCGAGCCTATTGTCTTCCATCCACTTGTTGTTTACTGGGCATTACGAGGTAACTTCGACTACTTTATCCGGAAAAAAAGAACCTGGGGAAATATGTCGCGTGTTGGATTTAATAAATAATAACTGGTATCCGAAAAACAATTGACATGATTAAATCAGGATTAAATATAACGTTCAGATTATTGACATGGCCCATTTTTTTGTTGGGGGTTGTGTTTTTAAGTGGATTATTGTCAGAAGTTTCGGCTCAATCATATCAGGAAGCGCGCAACTTGGCATTAAGCGGCGAGCGTGTTAAGGCCCGCCAAATGTGTAAAGTCCTGCTTGCCCAGGAGTTCGATTCGGATGTGGCATTGCTGCTTGGACGAACCTACGCATGGGATGGAAAATACGATTCAACCCGAATGGTACTGAATGATGTACTTGCCCGTAACGCTGGAAATATGGAGGCTTTAGACGTTTATGCTGATATTGAATATTGGTCGGAAAACTATTCGAAAGCCATTGAATATTGCGATAGTGCTTTGAAAAAGGAACCAAACAATGAGGATTTTTTACTGAAAAAGTCAAAGATATTGCATAGCAGCGAAAAGTATGAGGAAGCAGTGAGTACCCTTGAAACTTTAATCGGGATAAATGCAGCGAATGCTGAAGCGCTGAAAAAACTTCAGGAATTCAGGCTCGATGTAATGAAAAACAGGGTGCGGCTGAATTATACTGTTGATCATTTCGATAAATCGTTTAATCGTGATCCGTGGCATGTTGTAGCTTTGTCCTATGCCCGGCAAACGAAGCTTGGTACTGTTCTGGCCCGGGTAAATATGGCCAAACGCTACGGCGAGACAGGCTTTCAGTACGAAATGGATGCCTATCCTAAAATTAGTGAGAATAACTATGCTTACGTGAATTACGGTTTCTCGCAGAGTTTTGTCTTCCCGAAGAATCGCATTGGCGCCGAATTATACCATAGTTTTCCCAAAGCTTTCGAAGGCTCAATCGGGTTGAGATCATTGTTTTTCAGCAGCTCCGATGTAACTATTTACACCGCCTCGGTGGGCAAATATGTTGGTAATTACTGGCTTTCGCTGCGTTCGTATGTTACTCCAGGTTCATCAGGTACTTCAGTTTCCGGACAGTTGCAAATGAGGCGTTATTTCTCTGATCCGGAGAATTACATCGGGTTGAGGTTGGGATATGGAGTTTCGCCTGATGAAAACCAAAATGTGGTTGGCGACAACGCCATTACTACGCGATTGGATTTAAAGTCACAGTCTGTTCGTTTGGAATTTAATCATATCATCAAGCATGTTTGGATTTTCAATCCGGCAGTGGTGTGGGGAAAAGAAGACCTGCCCAACGGAAGTCGTCTCTCTGATTATTATTCAATCGACATTAGTATTACAAGATTATTTTAAACTGAAATATGGCTAAATTCAGAGAATCAATTCAGCTTGTCGGCAGATCATTAAGGCGTTTTCTAAGTCTTAGTCTTGTTTTTGCATCCATGATTTTAATGGTTCGTATTTACGAATTGGTCGTAGTTTCCAATTTGTCCGATTATCCTGCCGGAAGTTTTAGTGTGATGTTGAAGGGATTAAAATTCGATTTGGTCGTTTACCTTCAGATATCAGCTATATTAATGATTCCGTTTTTGCTGTTAGCCTATTTTAGCCAGAAACTAGCCCGCTATTTTTTTGCGATTGTAAGTATATTGCTCATTCTGGGCGATATTTTATTGATTAAATACTTCTCAACTGCTAGAGTTCCTCTTGGTGCCGACTTATTGGGTTATTCAATGTCCGAAATCAGACATACAGTTGGTACTTCCGGCGAATTAAAGGTTTTACCGCTTTTGATTATTGCTCTATTCCTGATATTTATGTTCCGGGTAATGATCAGGCATGTATATATCAAGTTGAAGCCTTGGGTTATGGCGGTTTTAACAGTGCTTATGCTAGCCTCATTTTTGCCTTTAAAACAGTTAACTCCTGACCCAACGACATTTGAAAATGAGTTTGGCATGTTTGCAGCGGATAACAAGCTTGGTTTTTTTACCCGAAGCATGACCAGGCATTATCTGAACAAAGGGGCCTTGAATGAGCAACCGTATACCTTTAAAACAGTGGCCTCAACTCAGGAGGCGAATTCGTTCACTTATATAAATCAGGAATACCCGTTTCTGCACAAGGAAACAACACCAGATGTTTTGGGCGAATATTTTAATCTGGGAGCAACACCTCCAAATATTGTTTTTGTTGTGGTTGAAAGTCTTGGCCGGGCATACAGCGGGCAAGGGGCATACCTCGGAAGTTACACTCCATTTTTGGACTCACTGATGCAGAAAAGTTTGTACTGGGAGAACTGTTTGAGTACTTCCGGACGAACATTCCAGGTTTTACCATCTACCTTGGCATCGGCAC